>DASTBI010000230.1 GCA_035712145.1 Candidatus Eisenbacteria bacterium
GAGGATTCGCTCGGCTTGGCACCGCCCACGCTGGCGTCGCTCCGCGGCCGGCCGGTCGTGGTGTTCGTGTGGGCCGAGTGGTGTGGCGACTGCAAGGCGCTGGCGGCTTCACTCGCCCGCGCCCGTGCGCGTCATGAGCCCCGGGGCGTCCGGTTCATCACGCTCACCCGCTACTACGATGACGACGAGCAGCGCGCGCGAGAGAAGGCGCGGGTGGACAGCGTGTGGAAGGCGGTCTATTCGGAAGTGGGAGCGCTGCCGGCGGTGATCAGCACTGCGTCGATGGAGCGCTATGGCGGATCGAGCACGCCGACGTTCGTTTTCATCGATCGGCGGGGAATCGTGCGCGGCTACACGCCCACGCGTCTCACCGAGGAAGAACTCGAGCGCCGGATCGCCGCGATCGAGAAGTAAGCGCTATCCCGGGACGCTGAACGAAGGCGCCGACGGCGTCGGCCACTGCACCCGCTTCAGCCGCTCCGGGTACATGCGCACCGGAATCTCTCGCTTGAGCGAGTCGGTGAGCGCTCCGAGCATAGCCGCTCGCTTTTCCTCCCGCGCCTGATTCTCCAGCATCACGCGCATCTCGGCGGGAAGGTTCTCGAAGGACCGAGGCACCACGTTCTTCGAGATGACCTGCGCCACCATCCATATCCCCGCCACCGGCGTGGCGGGTGTGTAGGCGCCCGGCGCCGTGGCCATCAAGGCGGGCTCGAGCGCGGCCCACATCGGGTTGTCGCTGGGGAAGGTCACGCTCTGCGGCCGCACCGCCACGCCCAGGGCCGCGGTCGAAACCGCCTCGCGCAGGCCCTCGGTCTGCGGCGCGGTCGCGGCGAGCTGCGCGGCGGTCGCCGAATCACGCAGCACGACCACCAGGAAGCGCGCGCTCTCGAGGCGGTCCGGACGCATGCCGATGCGCTCGAAGACCGCGCGAGCGTCCGCCTCGGTCACCGACGTGCGCTGGAGGACGTGGCGCGTGACGTAACCCTCGAGCAGGTAATCGTTCATGCGCTCGCGCAGGGCGCGCTGGAGGTCCGGCTGATCGGCGAGCTGGCGGCGGCGCGCCTCGAGCAGCGCCGCGCGCTCGAGCGCACGCATCTCGACCCAACGATCGACCGAAGGCATGATGTTGAAGTTCGGCCGCTGCGACGCGCCGCTCCGCAGGTCGTCGATGGCGTCGCCCATGGTGTAGGCGCCGCCTTCGTAGGAGGCCAGGGGCTCGGCGCTCTCCCGCAGCGTCAGCGGCGGAGGCTCCATGTTCTGCAGGGACGGCGGCACCACGTACCGGATGAGCCTCTGGGAGGCGCCCTGCTCGAGGCGCACGCGGTAGTCGCCGCGCAGCCGGTCGAGCGCCTTGACCAGGATCTGCCGCTGCTTGCGCTGCCGGAGGATGCTGTTGAGCATCTCCGACTCGGCCTCGAGCGCTTTGGGCTCGGCTTTGCGGCGGTCCTTGACCAGCACCAGGAACCAGCCCTGGCCCACGGCTTCGACCGGTCCCACCACGTTGCCGACCGGCGCCAGGCGGATCACGTCATCGACCGGGAGCTGCAGCATGCCTGGCTGCACGTAGCCGATCTCTCCGCGCGGCGGGGTGAACCCCGGCGGGTTGAAGCGGTCGGCCACCTCGCCGAAGTCCGCGCCTCCGCGAATCTGGCTCAGGGCAGCCTTGACGGCCGGCTCGGACAGCGTGAAGACGATCTGGACCTGGCTTTCCTGGGCCCGCCAGCGATGAAGCTCCTGGATCTCGGCGGCGCTCACCACGACGTTGGCCGCCCCGATCTCGTCGTAGTAGGTCTGCCGGAGCATCTGCTCCTCGGTCTTGCGCCTGAGATCGAGGAACGTCGTGTCGCGATGGAAGCCGGCTCGCACGGCGCCCTGGACCAGCAGCTCGCGGTCGGTCATGTCGCGAAGAAGCTGGGACTTGGCGCTGTCGGGCGGTCCGGAGTAGCGGCCACCCAGGACGCGGGCCACCATCTGGAAATCGCCGCGCGTGATGGTCCGGCTCCCGATGGTCGCCAGCACGTCGGATTCTGACGCGCAGCCGGCGAGCATGGTCGCGGCGAGCAAGAGGATGAGGGTCGATCTCACGGGGTCGCTCTCTGGATGGGTCCCAAGCGCAGAACGGCTTGGTACCCTACGGGCTGACTTCGCGCGGCGCAACCTTCGCCAGACATGCTGCCAGCGCCTCCAGCAGCTCGCGCGAGCGATGGAACAGGCTCAGGCCTTCGCCCCGTACTCGCAGCCCGAACTCGCGGCCCGTGACGAATTCCACCTGGAAGTCCACCTCCGCGACCAGCGCCGCGATCTCGGTGGGCTTGAGCGGACGCCGCAGCATCGCCTCGACGACGTTCTGGAACACGCGGAGGCTCTCGACCTGGGCGTCGCGACCCATGAGCCGCAGCCGCCTCAGCTCGACCAGCGCCACGGTCGGGGCCGGCAGCGCGCCGAACCGGTCGCGCATCTCCACGGTGAGGTCCTCGATCTGCGCGGCGCCGCGCGCATCGGCCAGCCGGCGGTAGAGCGCGAGCTTCTCGTGCTCGTCGGGCACGTAGTCGTCGGGCAAGTAGGCGCTCCAGTCGGTGAGCAGACGCGGCTCCGGCAGGACCTCGGAGGCTGCGCCGCCCTTGATCTCGGCCACCGCCTCCTCGAGCAGCTTCATGTAGAGATCGAACCCGAGTCCGATGATGAATCCGTGCTGCTCGGGACCGAGCAGGTTGCCGGCGCCGCGGATCTCGAGGTCCTTGAGCGCGATCTTGAACCCCACGCCCAGCTCGTCGAACTCCTCGATCACGCGCAGCCGCTTCTCGGCTTCCTCGGTCAGCACGCGCCGTGATGGTACGAGCAGATAGGCGTAGGCCCGGTGGGACGAGCGTCCAACCCGGCCGCGCAGCTGATAGAGCTGCGCCAGGCCCAGCGTGTCGGCGCGATCCAGGATCAGTGTATTGACGCTCGGGATGTCCAGACCCGACTCGATGATCATGGTGGATACCAGCACGTCGATCTTCCTCTCCAGGAACTGGAGCATCACCCGCTCGAGCTCGCGCTCCGGCATCTGCCCGTGCCCGACCGCCAGGCGGATCTGCGGCACCAGGCGCTGCACGTAGAGCGCGGCGTTGTGAATCGTCTCCACCCGGTTGTGCACGTAGAACACCTGCCCGCCGCGATCCACCTCGCGCAGGATGGCGTCGGTCACGACCTCGTCGTCCACCTCCACGATCTCGGTGTGGACGGGAAGGCGGTCGCGGGGCGGCGTCTCGATCACCGACATGTCGCGTGCGCCGGCCAGGCTCAGGTTCAGCGTGCGGGGAATGGGCGTGGCGGTGAGAGCCAGCACGTCCACGGTGCGGGTCATCTGGCGGAGGCGCTCCTTCTGCGCCACGCCGAAGCGATGCTCCTCGTCGATCACGACCAGGCCGAGGTCGTGGAACTTCACGTCCTTGGAGAGGATGCGGTGTGTGCCGATCAGAATATCCACCTTGCCGAGCGCGGTGCGCGCCACGACGTCCTTGGCCTCGCGCGGGGTGCGGAAGCGGGAGAGCACTTCGACGGTGACCGGGAAATCCGCGAGCCGCTCCTTGAACGTGAGCCAGTGCTGCTGCGCAAGGATCGTGGTGGGCACGAGCACGGCCACCTGCTTGCCGTCCTGCACCGCCTTGAAGGCGGCGCGGATCGCGACCTCGGTCTTGCCGTAGCCGACGTCGCCGCAGATCAGGCGATCCATGGGTCGCGGCGCCTCGAGGTCCTGCTTGACCGCCTCGATGGCGGCGAGCTGATCCGGAGTCTCTTCATAGGGGAAGCTCGCCTCGAGCTCCCGCTGCCACACGGTGTCGGGCTTGAACGCGTACCCCGGGAGCGCCATGCGCTGCGCGTAGGCCTTGACCAGCGAATCGGCCATGTCGCGAATCGCCTTCTTGGCCTTGGCCTTGGTCTTCTGCCACGCCGCGGAGCCGAGACGGTGGACGGCCGGGCGGGCTCCTTCTTCGGCGGCGTAGCGGGAGACCAGCGCGAGCTGGTGGACCGGCACGTAGAGCTTGTCCTGCTCGGCGTAGGCGATCTGGATGCAGTCGGTCTCCTGTCCGTTCAGCGTCAGCCGGTGGAGGCCGCGGTACGTGCCGACGCCATGATCTTCGTGCACCACGAAGTCGCCGACCCGCAGCGCCGACAGCTCCGCCAAGGAGAGTCCGCCGGTCTTCTTGAGCCGGCGGCGGCGACGCCGGTAGCGGGCAAAGATCTCGTGGTCCGTGAGCAGCGCGAGCCCCGCGCGCGGCAGCGTGAACCCCGCCGACACGAGGCCGACGCCGAGCTGTCCCACGCCCGGGCCGAGCAGCTCGGCGAGGCGGTCCTTCTGGCCCTGGTTGTCGCACAGGATCAGCGCGCGGATCCCCCGAGCGCCGAGATCGAGCAGATGTCCCTTGAGGCGCTCGATCGAGCGATGCAGGGGTTCGGCCGGCCGGCAGTCGACGTCGATCGTCTCGGCGTACGCGCCGTCCCTCTCCACGATCGGCGCCAGATAGTGGAGTCCTGGACGAGTGAGCGCATCGCCGAACGCCGCGGTGGCGAACAGCGACTCGGGAGCGGAGAGCCCCGGGTAGTGCGCGCGCTGGGTGTCGTGCTCGCTGGCGATCAGCGTGGTCAGCTCCTCGCTCCGCGTGCGGAGCGCCCCCGGATCGTCCACGACCACCACCGCGCCGTCCGGCAGGTAGTCGAGCAGCGTGCCGCGCGCCGAATCGTAGTGCGAGGCGAAGCGCTCCATGCCTTCGTGGAACAGCCCGCCGCCGGGATCGCCCGCGGCCTGCAGGCGCTCCACCACCTCGCCCGCGCGTGACGGGTCCAGGACGACCTCGTAGCGAGGCAGCACCTCGACGTGGGTGAGCTGCTCGAGCGAGCGCTGGGTTCCGGCGTCGAAGCGGCGGATCGACTCGATCGTGTCGCCGTCGAACTCGAGCCGCACCGGGTCGTCGAGGCCGACGGGATAGATGTCGAGGATGCCGCCACGGCGCGCGAACTGGCCGACCGCTTCGACCTCCGGCAGCCGCTCGTAGCCGAGCGCCGCGAGCCGCGCCATCAACGATTCCGGCACGTGCGTCTCTCCGAGCCGGACTCCCGTCACGGCGACCGCGAGGCGCTGCGGCGCCGGGACGCGCTGGATCAGCCCGCGCACCGTGGCCAGCACGATCGTTCCGTCGCGCGGCTCGTCGGAAGCGAGCCGGCTCAAGGTCTCGAGACGCTGAGCCGTGATGCCTGGGTGCGGAGAGGCGGGATCGTAGGGAAGGTTGTCGGGCTCCGGGAACGCCAGCAGCACGCTGCGTCCGGCGAAGAACTCGAGGTCATCGCGCCAGGCTTCGAACGCCTCGCCGTGCGGCACCAGGCATAGAACCGGCCTGCCGGTGACGCGCTGGAGCCAGGCCGTGATGAGCGCGCGCGAGCTGCCGGTGAGCCCGCGCACAGCACCGGGCCGGTCGCGGCGGGCGGCATCGAGCAATGCGGAGGACTCGGGAAGCTCGCTCGTCTGATCGATGAGCGATTCCGCGGCGCTGTCCTTGAGCCAGGTCTCCGTCATTGATCGCTGGTCCCAAACGCGAAAAGCCGCCGCGGGCTCTTCCCGTGGCGGTCACTGCCGAGCCATGGACGCCCGCGATGCTCGGCGGGCAAGCGAAGTCTAGCTCATCCGGCGGAGGGTGCTGAGGAGCGCTCGCCGAGCACATGCTCCAGCGCCTGTTCGAGGCCTTCGTACTCCACTTCGCAGGCATGATGCTTGGGATCGTCGCTGGGATGGTATTCGCCTCCGCCATGGACCCAGCGGATGGTCCCTTCGCGATCGATGAGGAAGCTCACCGACGTCCAGCTGCGCTCCGGGTTGGCCCCGAGCCAATAGCGATCGAGCGTCTTCCAGTCACGGTCGAACGCGACCGGACCGGACCAGCCCAGCGTCTTGGCGATTCCGAGGATGTGGCGGTCGCTGACTTCGTGGGGCTCGGGCTTGGAATGAAAGACACCCAGCACCACCAGGTCGCCGCGATGCTCGCGCTGGAGGCGCTCGAGCACCGGCAGCGTGGAGCGGCAGTAGCGGCAACCTTCCGTCCACCAGCGGACCAGCACCACCTTGCCGCGCAGCTCACGCAGCGAAAGTGAGCGCCCCCGAACCCATCGGGTGAAGGTCCACTCGGGGGCCGCCTTTCCGATCAACTCGCTCCCGGAATCGGGGTCCTGCGCGAGCGCGACGGGGCCCGGCGAGAGGAGATGAAGGGCGAGCGTCAGTGCGCCGACCCAGACTGTCTGGAACCAGGAATGTCGCACGCCGGGACGTTACTCCAGGTAACACCTGTCCGCCATTCAGGTATATGTTACGCGCTATCCAATAGAGGAGGGCGTTCGAGCCCATCCGGGAGACTCGGAGGTGACATGAAAGCGCGTCTCTTCATTCTCACGCTGTGCCTCTCCTCGTTTGCCTCGGCGGTGTGGTCCGCGCCTCCGCCCGGCCGTGCCAGCTACGTCGATCCCGAGGCGCCATGCTATCGCTGGCCCGCGGTGGACTACGACGCCGACGGGGTTTTCGATCGCGTGGATCACTGCACCAACACGCCGGCGGGATGCACCGTCGACAAGTACGGCTGCCAGTCCGACGCAGACGGTGACGGGGTCTGCGACGGACGCGACCAGTGCAATGACACACCGCGCGGCGTGAAGGTGGATCGCGACGGCTGCGTTCCGGGCGCCCGCGCCACGAGGATGCAAGAGCCGCCTCCGACTCCCAAGGAAGTGACGCCGCCGCCTTCTCCTCCGAAGCCGGCGCCGCCCCCGCTGGGTGAGAAGGGACAGGAGCTGGTGAAGACGGGACGCCTGCGTCTCGAGAACGTCTTCTTCGAGAGCGGAAGCGCCAATCTCCTGCCCGAGTCGGAAGCCGAGCTGAGCCAGCTGGGCTCCGTCCTCGAGCACTATCCGGATGTCAGGCTCGAGATCCAGGGTCACACCGACACGCGCGGCTCGGGGAGCCTCAACATGCGGCTCAGCCAGGCGCGCGCGGACGCGGTTCGGACGTGGCTACTGGGCCATCACAACCTTCGGAGTGAGAACCTCACGGCGAAGGGATACGGCGAGACTCAGCCGGAGACCAAAGAGCGGAACGAAGAGGAGCTGCTGCGCAATCGGCGCGTCGAGCTCCGGCTGCTGAACCCCGAGGTCCTCCCGAGAGAAGTTCAGCCGCGCTGACGCGGCGTGAGCCCGGGAACGGCGCCCGGCGGGCAGGAACCGCGGGCGCCGAACCGGCTTGGCCTGTGTAGCTTCGGACAGGCCATTGAAGAAGACGCTGGTGCTTTGGGATCGAGCCGCACGCTCTCCCAAACCAACCTGCGGCGCCCCAATGCAGTGGCGCAACTGCAATGCGTGGCACGTCTCCTGCCTTTCCCACGGTTGAATTCCTCCGCTGCGCCGCGCCCGTCGTCGAAAGGGCCCGTGCGATGGCGGGCTTTGCATATCGAGAACGGCCGGCCGCAGCCCGGGGCCGCCCGATGGAGGGCCGATGAGCGCAGTTCGAAAGCTGCTCGTGGGGGTCATGCTGACATGCGCGGTCATGACTCCGACGGTGTCACGAGCTCAGGTCGAGGGCGTGCACGTGTCGCTCTTTCCCTGGTACGGGTACGCCGACTTCTCGAACGACACGAACTTCGAGGACGAGCCGATCTGGGGTGGAACCGCAGGTCTCGGTCTCGGCCGCTACTTTGCGATCGAGGGCCACGTAGGACGAAGCACCACGGAGACGCATGCCGGTTTCACTCACTACCCGATAAGTTTTCCTTCGGCGCCTCGTGAGGTCACGGCCCTTCACTACGGTGCGAACGTGACGGTCAACCTGCTTCCGGAAGTGCGGCTCGTGCCCTACCTGATGGCCGGGTGGGCGGAAGCCAAGTTCGACTTCGCCGACGAAGACTCGGTGCCGGAGCCCGAGTACCAGAACGGTTGGGAGTTCGGGGCGGGACTCAAGTACCGGATCAATCCGCGCCTCGCGATCCGCGCCGAAGTCCGCGACAACATCTGGCACTTTCCCGAGGGAACCCCGGCCGCGGTGGGAACAGACCCCATCAACAACTGGTTCTATGCGGCCGGGGTCGAGTTCTTGATCGGCGGCATCGGCGGAGGTGACGACGACCAGGACAAGGTGTCGAACGCCAAGGACAAGTGCCCCAACACGCCGATCGGAGCCAGGGTCGACGCCAATGGCTGCCCCATCGATTCGGACAGCGACGGCGTCCCCGACGGGATCGACCAGTGCCCGAACACCGTCGCCGGCGCGACGGTGGATTCGCGCGGGTGTCCTCGCGATAGCGACTCTGACGGAGTGCCGGACGGCGTGGATCAGTGCCCCGACACCCCGAGCGGGTCGCCGGTCGATGCGCGCGGCTGTCCGCGCGATTCCGACGGTGACGGCATTCCCGACGGCCAGGACCAGTGCGCCGACACTCCCGCCGGCATCCGCGTGGATCCCAGGGGTTGCCCGCTGGATGCGGACAACGACGGCGTGACGGACGACAAGGACCAATGTCCGTTCACGAGTCCGAACGTGAAGGTCGACGCCGTCGGCTGCCCGATCGAGCTGACGACGCGAGAGATCGAGCTGCTCGACAAGGGTCGGATCACCGAACGGAACATTCACTTCGTGACTGCGAAGTGGGACATCCTGCCGGAATCCCGGCCGGTGCTGGACGAGATCGGGCAGATCCTCATCCAGTGGCCGCGTCTCCGGATCGAGGTCGGCGGACACGCCGACGCGCGCGGCTCCGATGCCTACAACCTCGACCTCTCGGACAAGCGCGCGAACGCCGTGCTGAACTACCTGGTCAGCAAGTTCCCGCAGATCACCCGCGAGCAGTACAGCGCAAGGGGCTACGGAGAGCGGGAGCCGGTGGCGACCAACAAGACGGTCGAGGGCATGGCCCAGAACCGCAGAGTGGAATTCAAGGTGCTGAACACCGAGGAGCTCACGAAGGAACGGGAGCGGCGGCAGCTCCAGCAGAAGTAACCGGCAAGACGTGGGCATCGAGGCGAGGCAGCCGTCCCCGATGCCACGAGGGAATCAGAAGGGAGCGAGGAAAAATGAATACCGTGAACAATTGGTGGGCGAACATGCCGAACGAGCGCTTCTGGCTCGTAGTCGCTCGCCCGGACGAAATGAAGGACGTGCTCGTGATACCCGAAGAGAGCTCGCAAGACGTCGCGGCATGGGTCAATCAGCTGCCGGCCTACATCCCGAGGCGGGACGTGGTCTTCCAGTACGACTCCGAGAGCCGCGGCATCGTGGCCTGGTCGCGGGCACGCGGGCCGGGCGCTCGCCAGGAGCCAGGCCGGTCCAATGGGCACTCGCACCGCGCCTCGTGGCTGGTCAAGGTCCATGGCTGGCGCCTGCTTCACACGCCGGTATCGATCGACGAGATCGCGCGAGAGCAGTACGACTTCTTCCCGGCGCTGCGAACGCTCGAGGAGGAGGTCGGGGACCCGCTCTACTATCCGTTCGCGATGGGAAGCCCCACCGAGACGCATCCGCTGCCCGGGAAGCTCTTCAAGCTGCCGGCGATGTTCGTGGAGCAGTTCAGTCCGCTCACCGCGGTCGCGGACGAGACGCGCACCGCGGAGCATGGGGCGAACCTGCGCCAACGCACCGCGTCGTGGTGGGGGACGCTCGAGGATTTCATGCAGGACCGTCCGCGAACGGCGCGCGCCCGCTGAACCCAGGCGCTAGCTTGCCGGGCGTGGCTCCCTTCCCACGCCCGGCATGCCCCAACGACCAAGAAACGTCTCGGCCAGCAGACAAGCGAGCGCCAGGATCACGAACCACGTCCACAGCTCCCGTCCGTAGCGTGCCTCGCGCACACGCCGCTCCAGATCGCCGCCGGGTCTCAGCACCGTCACGCGGCCCGCAGGGAACCAATTCGTGAGCGTGGCCTCGGGGATCGAGGACAAGTCGCTCTCACGGCGATCGGGATTGACCGCGAAGGACGCGCGGGGCGCGGCGCCCTGGAACACGCGGTAGAGGCCCGGCCGCTCGAGCGGGGCCGAGAGCAGCCGCGTCGCGCCCTCGGCGGTCACCAGCTGAACCGGCACGTCGCGTCCCGCTTCGTCGGCGATGCGCCACGCCCCGGTTCCGGCCGGCGCCGTGTAGCGCTCACCGGGCACGAGCGAAGCCGCCGCCGTTCCGCGACCGAGCACCTTCACCGCCTGGTGGAGCAACGGCAGGAACGCCCCGCTGATCGGAAAGTCCGACGACTCGGCATCGAGAGGCGCCAGGAACGCGAGCGCGGCGCGCGACTCCACCAGCGCCGGATGCTCGCGATCGAACTCGAGCAGCACGCGCGCGCCGCTGCCCGGGATCAGCCGGCGGATGGTGGTGAAGCGCGCCGTGGAGAGCGGCTCGCCCGGGCGCGCGGGAAAGCCCACCAGCACCGGATGCCCGGCGACCCGCCGGCGCAGCCGCCATCCCGATCCGGCCTGGGCCTGCTCGAGATCCTCGAGCACGCCAATTCCGAGGTCGCGCAGCAGCGCGCCGTTCCAGAAGCGAGGATCGGCGCGCCGGCCGAGCACCAGCATCAGGGCGCCGCCTCCGCGCATGAAGTCGAGCGTGGCCTGCAGCTCGGCCGGTCCCATGCGCTCGAGGTCGTCGAGGACCAGGACGTCGGCATCCGCCAGGCGCGCCGGCACGGTCGCGGCGTCGACGCTCTCGACCACCAGACCCGAGGCGGGTGAGCCGGCCGCCAGCGCGAAACCGAGCGGGGTGGCCGCGCCTTCGTGACGCAGGAGCACACGCAGCGTCCCCGAGCGGCCGGCGGCGAAGACGCGCACGTTGTCGAGGGGCAGGTCGTCGTCCGGCAACGTGACGCGCCCGCCCTGTCCCGGCAGCCGCGAGAGCGGGATCAGAGCGTCCGCCTCGCCGCTCTGGGAGACCGGCAGGAAGCCGCGCCCCAGCTCGTCGCCGCTGCCCACTTCGGCCACGGCGACGGCGCGATCACCAGCGGGCGCCGCGAACGACGCGCCACGCACCGCCAGCGCCGCGCCGCTCTCGGCCGGCGCCAGAGCGGCGTCGATCAGCGCGACATTGCCGCGACGCGCGGGCGAGAGCGGGACGAGATAGCTGCGGATGTCGCCCCACGGTCCGGGCGGGAGTCCGGCGGCCGCGCCTTCGAAGCCGCTGGACTGAAAGTCGGACACCCAGAACAGCTCGCGGTTCAAGGCGTGGCTCTCGCGCAGCGCCTCGGCGGCCAGCGCGAGCGCGCGGCGATGATCGGTGGCGCGAGCGCCCGCCGAGAGTCCCTGCGTCGCGGCTCGCAGTCTCGGCACGTCGGAGATCGGCCGGGCACTGATGGGCGCCGGGCCCTCGTCGTAGGGGATCAGCAGCATCTCGTCGCCGTGGCCGAGCGTCGCCAGCAGGCTCTCGACCAGACGACGCGCTTCGTTCATCACCGGACCGGTGCGGGTCAGGGCTCCCATGCTTCCGCTCTTGTCGATCAGCGCGACGATGGTGGTGGCCGCGCCGTCCTTCGATCCCGCGCTCGCCTTGATCACCGGCCGGCTCATGGCCAGCGCGAGAGCGATCACCGCCAGCGTGCGCAGCAGCAGCAGCAGCCACTGCTTGAGCTGGATACGGCGGATCTCGCTGCGATTGACCTCGGAGAGGAACTCGAGCGACGAGAATTGCACTTCGCGGGGCCGCTTCCGGGTGAACAGATGAATGAGGATCGGAATCGCGGCCGCCGCCAGCCCGAACAGGAAGAGCGGGTTGAGGAAGTTCAACGCGTGTACTCCACGTACGCGCCAAGCGAGTCGTCCCACAGCTCGATGCGAGTGACCGGATGGATCTCCCAGCCCGTCAGGCGGTGAGGCGGAGGCGAAGGCAACCGCAGACGGCGATCCTTGAAGTAGGGCTCGTCGTACTGGAAGTCATAGAGCAGGTAGCCGGACAGCCGTACCTGCCGTGGGCCGCCCGGCCAGGCGGGCTCGAACCAGGAATGAGGCTTGAGCGCGGCCTGCAGAGGCTCCCACTGCCACCATCGCGATCCTTGGATCCACTGGGGCGTCACCTCGCAGCTGATGGTTGGCGAGCTCACGTGGATCGGCGGAGGTGGCGCCGGCGCGAGCGAGAGGTGATAGTCGCCGTCGCTCGAGAGAGTCATCGCCTTGACGTAACCCTCCAACGAGACGCTACGCCGCTCGAGCGGCGCGAACTTGGACACCGGCATCCCGTGGGGCAGCGCCACGAAGTCGGAGAAGGTCGCCCTCGCATAGGTCGCAGGCGCCGTGGCTCGCTCCTTCATCTGCCGCAGATGACGCTCGGGTTCTCCCGAGATCGGACTCTCGCCGATCCAGGCGAAGAAGGCGAACAGCAAGCTCGACCCGAGCGCCAGGGAGAATGCGGCCGCGATCCTCAGGATCACGCAAGCCTCGTCCGCTTCTCCAGGTAGGCGAGCAGCGCCTGGTCGAACGGCGTGCGCGTGTCGAGGCGCACGTAATCGATGCGGTTCTCGCGGCAGGCGCGGCGGTAGTGATCACTCCAGTCCGCGAGCCGCTGGCGGTAGCGGCGGGCGATCTCCCAGGGCTCGGTGGTGATCCGCTCGCCGCTCTCGGCGTCGACGAAGGTGGCGGTGTCGGCGTAGGGGAAATCCACCTCGTCGGGATCGAGGATGTGGAACACCACGACTTCGTGACGGCGGTGGCGGAAGTGCTGGAGTCCGAGCAGCACGTCGGCGGGCCGGTCCATGAGATCGGAGCACAGCACCACCAGACCGCGGCGCTTGATGCGCTCCGCCAGCTCGTGGAGCGCCGGCCCGAGCTTGGTGCGGCCCTGGGGCTCGGTGGAGGCCAACGTGCGGAGAATGACGTCGAGATGGGAGCGCGTGGCGCGCGCCGGCACGAAGCGCAGGGGATGGTCGGCGAACAACAGGACGCCGACCGCGTCCTGCTGCTTCAGCATGAGGTATGCGAGCGCCGCGCTCAGACTGCGGGCGTACTCGATCTTGCTCATGGCCGCGCGCGGCGACTTGAACGCCATGGATCCCGAGAGGTCCAGCACCAGGTGGCAGCGCAGGTTGGTCTCTTCGGTGTACTGCTTGATCAGCAGACGGTCGCTGCGCGCCCACACCTTCCAGTCCAGATTCTTGAGCGGATCGCCGGGCATGTAGGGGCGGTGCTCGGCGAACTCGACGCTGAAGCCGTGGAAGGGGCTGCGATGCATGCCGGCGATGAAGCCTTCGACCACGACGCGCGCGCGGACATCGAGATGCGAGAGCCGCGCCACCACGGCGGGGTCGAGCACCGCACGGGCGCCGCGCGGGTCGCCCCGGCGTGCCTCCGGAACCGGAGGATTCGGCGTGCTCACGTCAGCCTGCTTTCCAGGCGAATGCCAGCATCTGCCCGGCATCGGTCTCGAGCGCTCTGCGTTCCCAGCCGCCGAGGACTTCCCAGCGGGCGAATCCTGCGAGACGGAACAGGAGCTCCAGCTCGAAGCGATACACCCAGCGCTGGCGAGTCTCGAAACGATGGGAACGCGTGAGACGACCCTCGGCGTCCAGCTCTTCGATCTCGATCACCGAATGCTGCGTCTGGCCCACGCGATCCTTGGTGCGCGTGTCCCACATCCTCACCGCGGCGCCCGTCTCTTCGTCCCGTGACTCGATCTCGAGGATGCGCTCGGTGCGGACGTCGAGCCAGTAGGCCTGACCGGGATAGGACATGTCGACCACGACCGCGCCTCCGGGTTCCAGATGCTCTCGGCAGCAATGCAGACACCGGAGCTGATCGTCGACGGTCTCGCAATGGGCGAAGCCGTTGAAGGGAATGAACACTCGATGGTAGCGCTGCGGCGTGGTGAAGTCGCGCATGTCGGCTCGATACGTACGGACCTGGAGCCCCCGCGTCCTGGCCTTGGCCTCCAGGCGCTCGAGCATCGGCGCGTGGAGATCCACGCCGTCGACGTCGATGCCATGCGCCCGCAAGTGGAGCAGGACGCGGCCGGTGCCGCACGACACCTCCAGCACGCGCGCGGGCCGGCCGGGTGCCAAGGCGGCGCGTTGCGCTTCCTCGAGCCAGAAACCGAGATCGTCGCGAAAGCCCCCGAGAGCCAGGTCGTAGAGCTCGGGCGCGTCGTACGGAGAAGGGGGCGTCGTGCTCACGTCAGTCCTTCCACGCCATGATGACCATCTCCTCGCGGTCGCTGGTCAGAGGGCGGCCGTCGAAGCCGCCGAGGAACTCGAACCTGGGGAACCCCGCGGCGCGCAACAGCAGCTCCATCTCGAACCGGTAGATCCAGCGCAGCGTGAATCCGTACTGGATCGTCTTTCGTGATCCGTCCGCCGCGGTCAGCAGCACCTCACGGTCCACCGTCACGCGCTGCTCCGCCCGCTGGTAACGGCTGGTGTCGTAGACCTGGACCGGGAGGCCGGTGTCCGGATGCGTCGTCTCGACGGTGAGAGCGCGCACGCCGTCGTGTGCGGCCATGAAGTCCACGCTCGGATAGAAGACGTTGAGCGCCAGCATCCCGCCGGGCTCCAGATGCTCGCGGATGCAGCGCAGGGCGCGGATCTGGTCCTCCGTCGACTCCATGTGAAGAAACGCGCGAAACGGGATCGTGGCGAGCCGGTAGCGCGAGGGCAAGGTGAAGTCCCTCATGTCTCCTTGGAAGACCCGGGGTGTGATGCCGCGCGCGCTGGCCTTGTGGCGTAGCCGCTCGAGCATGCCGGCTTCGAGATCGACGCCATGGATCTCGACCCCTGCTTCCTGGGTGGGGAGCAGGACCCGGCCGGTTCCGCACGCCACCTCGAGGACCGGGTTTCCCTGCCGCTTCGCGAGATCGACATAGAAGGGAACGTCCTCGAGCACGGCTCGGCCAGGCTTGGCAGAAGCCGTGGAGTAGATGACGTCGTAGAGCGCCGGATCGAGATACGCGGAGGTGTACGCCACGGCGTCAGCCCGAGGTTCTGGGTCCTCGACCCTTCCAGATCCAGTAGACGGGGAAGCCGATTGCGGCGATGCCGACCCCGGCCGCGGCGCGCCATCCACTGGCCGTGAGATCGCTGGCGATGAGGCCGACCGTGACCAGGATGAAGAGCCACGCCGTGAGCGGATAGAGCGGGGTGCGGTAGGCGGCGGGTGGGGCTTGACCCGCGCGCTCGCGGCGGCGCTGGCCGAAGACCGCGGCGATCGCGAGCCCGTAGAAGAGCCACGACGTGGTGACGAACCATCCCGAGACGTCCTCGAATCCGCCGGCGACCGCGAGCCAGATGCAGGACAGCACCGCCTGGACCCATAGCGCGAGCGCCGGCGATCCGCGTCGCGGATGGAGCCGGGCGAGCGGCGACCACAGGAGCCCGTCGCTCGCCATGGCCTGGGTCACGCGGGGCCCGGTGAGGATCGCGCCGTTCACGGTCCCGAAGGTCGAGACTGCGACCAGCACCGCGAGGCCCTGCCGGCCGATGTCTCCGAGCAAGCGGCCGATGGCTTCCGAGCCGACCGCGGGATAGAGCGCCACTTCGGCCGGGGCGAGCACACGGTAGTACGCGAAGTTGGTGACCACGTAGATCGCGATCACCAGGATCGTTCCCCACACGATCGAGATCGGAAGCGTGCGTCGCGGATCGATGCACTCCCCGCCGACGTAGGTCACATCGGTCCAGCCGTCGTAGGCGAACAGCACGAAGATCATGGCGCTGATGAATGCCGTCAGGGTGGCCGCCGAGGGCGCCGGGCCGGCATCGGCCGGCGGCGCGCCGGGCGCATGCGTGGCGCCGAGCGTGAACGCCGCGCCGCACAGCAGCAGGATCCCCAGCACCTTGAGCGTCGTGAACAGGGCGGCCGTGCCGGCGCCTTCCTTCACTCCGAGCCAGTTGATGAGGGTGAGGATCACGATCGCGGCGCAGCCAATCGGCAGCTCGGCGGAGGACGGCAGACCGAGCGCCTGACCGAAGTAGAGCGCGAAGACGCTCGCGATCGCCGCGATCACGGTCGGCTTGATGACCCACAGGCTCGCCCAGCCGAACACGAACCCCCACGCGCTGCCGAAGCTCTCGCGAATGAAGACGTAGAGGCCGCCGGTCTTGGGATGCGAGACCGCGAGCTCGGCCAGCACCAGCGAACCGCACAGCGACAGCACGCCACCCAGGACCCATGCGGCGATCGGCAGCATGACGCCGGGGATCTCGTTGGCGACCGAGTGCGGCGAGCGGAAGATCCCCGAGCCGATGATGTTGCCGACGGTGATGGCGGTGGCGGCGTAGAGGCCGATCTGACGAAGGGGCTCGCGCTCGCCGGCGACCGTCGCGCGCGCTTCGGCCGCGCTCATTCCGCGGGAATGGTCCGCAGGAGGTCCTCGACGATGCGGTCGGGCTTGATGCCTTCGGCCTCGGCGGTGAAGTTGGTGACGATGCGGTGGCGCAGCACGGCGAGCGCCACGGCTTTCACGTCCTCGATGCCGGGCGCGTAGCGACCCATCAGGACCGCACGGGTCTTGGCGCCGAGCACCAGATACTGCGAAGCGCGGGGCCCGGCGCCCCACGCCACCCACTGGCGCACGAAGTCGGGGCTCGAGCCGTCTCCGGCGCCGCCGCGCGTGGCTCGCGCCAGCCGCACCGCGTAGCGCACGACGTGGTCGGCCACCGGCACGCGGCGGATCAGACGCTGCAGCTCGAGGATGTCGCTCGCTCCCAGCACGCGCTCGAGCTTGGCCTCGTAGGCCGAAGTCGTGGTGGCGACGATCTTCTCCTCTTCGTCCTGCTTGGGATAGTCCACGTAGATGTTGAACATGAAGCGGTCGAGCTGCGCCTCGGGCAGCGGATACGTGCCTTCCAGCTCGATCGGGTTCTGCGTGGCCAGCACGAAGAAGGGCAGCGCAAGGTCGAACGTCTGCCCGCCCGCGGTCACCTGCTTCTCCTGCATCGCCTGGAGCAGCGCGGCCTGCGTCTTGGGCGGCGTGCGGTTGATCTCGTCGGCCAGGACCAGGTTGGCGAACACCGGACCATGGATGAAGCGGATCGCGCGCTTCCCGGTGGTGGCGTCCTCCTCGATGATGTCCGTGCCGGTGATGTCGCTCGGCATCAGGTCGGGGGTGAATTGGATGCGATTGAACTTGAGGTCGAGCAGGCGGGCGAGACTCGAGACCAGCAGCGTCTTCGCGAGCCCGGGCACGCCGACCAGCAGCACGTGGCCGTTGGCGAACAGCGCGGTCAGAAGCTGATCGACGACCTGGTCCTGCCCGACGATGACCTTCCGCAGCTCCCCGAGAATGCGCTCCCGGGCACGCTTCATGGTTTCGACGGCCTGCAGATCGGACGCGCCGGTTTCCAGGGCCAAGGGAGTCCTCGTCGACAGTGGATGAATGTGTGGCGCCGGCACTTGGAGCCGGCGCGCCTCGCGGGGAACGGCGAGACTAGCATGGGCTTCCGACCGGGCCAAAGGCAGCGCACCGGCGCGGCCGTGGCCACGCTGGGCGCGGTTTCCGCGAACAACGCTCTGTCCCCCGGCATCGCGCGGCTGACATAGTCGCGGCCTCAAAGGTCAGTTGGGTGGCGCGATTCCCTTCGGAATCGCAGATCGATCGTCCCCGGGGACGATCGATTTGCATCCGAAGGCGCCGGTCCGAGAGGTGCAGCCTGTCGCCCCGGAGCGATTCACGCTCCAGATCACGGTCGACCGGGCCACGCACGATCTGCTTCGCCAGGCCCAGGACCTTCTCGGTCACCAGGTTCCCAACGGAGACCTCGGAGCTGTTCTCGGCCGCGTTCTCCGGCTAGGCGTGGCTCAGCTCGAGAAGAGGAGATCTGGCGCTACTGAAAGACCTCGTACCAGCCCGAGACCCTCTGCAAGCGCACGGCACATTCCTCTTGCCGTGAGGCGAGCCGTTTGGGTTCGCGACCAAGGGCAATGCACTTTCGCAGGCGAAACCGGTCACCCATGCGCAGAGAAGAGAGGCCTCGAGCTCGACCACATCGAGCCGGCCGCTCGCGGTGGCCGGAGCACAACGGACAACCTCCGCCTTCGTTGCAGAGCGCACAATCAGTACGAGGCCGAGCGGGTCTATGGGACCGCGTTCATGGAGGGCAAGAGAATGCAGGTCGAAGCTCGTGCCGCGGGAGAGAGGATTCTCGCTTGATGGATTGCGAGCGATTACGAAGGAATCTAATGCGGCGCCCGGGTCGGAAAGGTCTGGCGGGCCGCTCGCGACAGCCGAACCTCGTCGATCTTGCCCTGGAACGCGTAATAGGGCGTCTGATCGATCAGATCAGGATGAAGGTCGCCTCCGAAGCCGGTGAGCGAGCGCTGGTCGAAATAATTCCCCATCAGCACCGGCGCATCCGATGCGCGGATCGTTCCCAGCGAAGCGAACTGGGAATCCAGCTCGCCGTCGAGATAGAAACGCGCGACCTCGCCATCGAACACCACCGCCACGTGCGTCCAGCGATTGAGCTCCACCGTGCGGGTCGAGACGTACGCGCGCGGCGGGCTGGCGGCGGCCGGCTGATAGGCGAACATCAGTCGTCCCGCGAGCACGTCGGGGAAGAGCATCGCATGGTAGCGCTGTGCTTGCGGGAGGTCGGTGCCCAGCCGCCGGCCGGCGAGCGTGAAGAGCCAGCTCTGTTTGTTCGCCTCCTCCGTCCAGCGCCCCGCGATCGGCGTGTCTTCGTAGTTCCCATACTGGGATGGGTTGATCCAGGCTTCGACCGTCAGCGCCTTGGGACTGTCGAGCGCGGCATTGAACGGCACCAGAACGAACGAGTCGAGCGACAGCTCGAAGCCGAGCGCGTTGCCGAAGCGGCCGAAGGGATGCTGCACCGAACGGCCGGCGATGCCGGTCAGCTGGGACGGGCCGGAATCGGCGACCCTCGTCCCCGCCTGCTCGTCCATACGCCACAGCGCGATCGTCACCGAGTCGGCGGCGGGCGCGCCCGACGTCGATGGCCCGCCGGGAGGCGTGTGGGCGCAACCCACGAGCACGGCCAGCGCCGCGCCCATCGCGGCGTTCCACCACTCCTTCATGGTCGACCTCCTGTGAGGCGGGCCAGCGCCGCGCGGGCTTCGGCCTCGGCCGCCGGATCACCGAGCGCGCGATAGACCTCGATCATCCGCTGGAGCGTGTTCGGGTCGCGAGTCGCCGAGATCACGGGACGCCACCGAGCCGCGGCCTCGTTGGCGCGCCGTCCGACCATGCTGGCCCATCCCAGGCCGATCCTGGGCTCGGGACTTTGCGGCCGGAGCGCCTGCGCCTGCTGGTAGGCGCGCTCGGCGCGCGCGGCGTCGTCGAGCAGCAGATTGGTCTCACCCAGGAGCATCCACGCGCCATAGTGCTGCGGCGCTCGCGTCACCGCGCGCTGCAGGTGCTCGCGCGCGGCCTGGTAGTCGCGGCGGTCGAACTCGACCGCACCGAGCGTGGCGAGCGCCTTGGGGTCGCCGGGATCCACCCGCAGCTGGGCGCGTGCCACGTGCCAGGCGCGCGTCGTGTCGTTGGCGAGCCATGCCGGATCGGCGCCGAAGCCTTCGCCGATCTCGTAGAGCACCGCGGGGCGAGGCGCGGTCGCGTGACGAATCGTGAGCCCTGGGACGACGGCGGCGGTGTCCAGCAGGTACCAGAAGCCGGGCCGCAGCTCGCCCTCCGGCCACGAGAAGAAGAGCCAGCGGGCGCCTTGCTGCCGCGCCGTGGCGGCGAGCGCCGCGAGATCATCGGCGAACGGGAACGCCACCGGCTCAACCCCGCCATGGAAGGCGACGTGGGCCTTGCGGCAGATGATGCGGTCACCCGGGCGCGCGAGCTGGCGCAGCGTCTTCGCGCACTCCAACGTCTCGACCGGAAGCTGACTGACGTTGTAGCGAGTCTGCCGGACGGTGGACAGGAGTGCCAGCGCCAGGGGAACCACGGCGAGTCCCATGAGCACCCACGAGCCCGAGCGCAGCGCGCCGGACAGGCGCGTCGAGGCGAAAGGCGCCGCGGCGAGCAGGGCGTAGCAGGGCAGCAGAGGGATCGAGTAGCGCTCCGAGTAGAAGACCGGAACCAGCGTGAAGAAGAAGAGCACGGCCGCCGCCACCACCGGCCAGAGGCGGCGCAGCGTGCCGTCGAATGCGGCGAACGCGAGCCCGATCACCACGCAGATCACGACCGGAATGCCGAGCAGATTGCGGGCATCGAGCCTCAGGTGGTCGACGACGTTGAACAGCTCGCGGCGCACGACCGCCCCTGGATCGCGCGCGATCACGTCGCCCAGAGACTTGAACTGCGGCTGGAGCACCCTCTGGTACTCGTCCCAGGCAATCCCTTTCGAGCGGGCGAACACGTCGTAGGCGATGTTGTGGTGGAGCTGGAAGCTGAAACGCTGCCCGTGGGCGAGGCTGTAGATCACCCACGGCGCGACCACGATCACAAACCCCGCCGCGAAGAGGAGCGCGGCCCGGCGCCGATCGGCATGGAGCGTTCCGCCGAGGAGCGTGGCGGCGATGCCGGCCGGCAGCAAGGCGACGCCGTTGTAGCGGGTCAGGAACGCCAGGGCCGCCAGCGCGCCGGCGAGCGCCGCAGAGCGAGTGCTCTGGCCGAGCAGGAGCAGCGCCATGGCAGAGGCCTGGAGAGCGAACGCCAGCGCGTCGTTGGTGACCGAATAGCCGTAGCGGAAGAAGGTCGCGTTGGTTGCCAGGAACAGCGCCGCAATCAGGGCGAGTCGTGGATCGGCGCGGCGCGACAGGACCGTGATCCAGAGGAGAAGCCCGCCCACCATGGCGATGACCGAAAGCAGCTCGGCGGCGACGAAGAGGTTGGGAATGACCACGCCCAGCAGCGCCAGGGCGACCTCGTAGCCGGGGCCGACCACGCCGTAGCGCGAAGGGTCCAGATGCCCGCGAAGCAGCATCCTCGCGCCCTC
>DASTBI010000231.1 GCA_035712145.1 Candidatus Eisenbacteria bacterium
ACCCTCTTCCGCGGCCGTGGGACCCCCATTTTCCGCGCCAGTCCGTTGCGCTAAATTTTAGAAGTTCGTCTCACGGTGACGTAATCCACTCCCGCTACAACTCGGGGCATGAAATACGTCATGATCGTCCTTGCGTGCCTCGCTGCCGACCGCTTTAGAGGCTGTCTCGAAACGTTTGGCGAGGGTGGATGGCCGGGGCGAGGTGTGATTCCGGACGGTTGTCGAAGCCAGTCTGGACAGCCTCATGTGGACCCCGGCCACCCGTCGGCGGCATAGCCGCGAGCACCTGCGTTACGCAAGCGATGTGAGCGACGAGGAGTGGGCTCTGTTGGAGCCGCACTTGCCGGCGCCGTGCCTGACGGGACGGCCGAGAGCGTGGCCGATGAGGGAGATCGTGAACGCGATCTTCTACGTGCTCCGATCCGGTTGCGCCTGGCGGCTCTTGCCCGACAGCTTCCCGCCGCGGCAGACGGTCTACGGCTGGTTCCTGCGGCTGCGCGACGACTGCGTTCTGGAGCGGCTGAACCACCATCTGGTCATGCTCGACCGCGCGCGCAGCGGGCGCGCCGCCAGCCCTTCGGCGGGGGTGCTCGACAGCCAAAGCGTCAAGACGACGGAGGCCGGCGGGCCGAGGGGCTACGACGCCGGCAAGAAGATCAAGGGCAGAAAGCGCCACGCCCTCGTCGACACCGACGGTCGTCCCCTGGTGCTGGAGCCTCACCCGGCCGACATCCAGGACCGCGACGGCGGCGGGCCCGTGCTGGCGGCCTCGCGCCACGCCTTTCCCTTCATCGCGAAGGTCTTCGCCGACAGCGGCTACGCCGGGAGGCGGGTCGCCGGCGCGACCGCCATCGCCGTCGAGATCGTTCGCAAGAACCCCGACCAGGTCGGCTTCGCCGTCCAGCCCCGGCGCTGGGTCGTCGAGCGCTTCTTCGCCTGGATCGGCCGCAACCGCCGCCTCGCCAAGGACTTCGAGGCAACCCTCGAATCCGCCCGAGCCTTCCTCTACGCCGCCTCCATCATGCTGCTCACCCGACGGCTCGCGCAATCAGGATGAGTTTCGAGTCGGACTCTTAGCGTTCTTCGGCGGGGGCCTTCAACCGACCTGGGCAGAGTAGGCTTGCCAAGCTTCGCTCTCTGGCGATGCGTTAAGCTATTGGTAACGAGTTAGGCCAAGGTGTGGCACGCCTGGGCGCTCGTTCTATATCTCTCGTTAGAGCATCGGCGCGGGCCGATGCCCATGGCTGGGAAGACGCCGCCTACGACCGAGGCCGGGACACAGGGCGATCTATCTGCCTCTAGGCTCCTGCTGACCGAGCCCGGTCATTTGTAGGTTCACTCCTGGCGAGCCACTTCCCCGCTCGAAGGACCAGCAGGCAAGAGCAAGTGCCAATACCATGTC
>DASTBI010000232.1 GCA_035712145.1 Candidatus Eisenbacteria bacterium
GTCATTCTCGATGCCGCCGGCGAGCAGGACGGTCTCGAAGACGAAACTGGGCCCGCTCCTTCCCGATGACGTCTGTTTCTCGAAGTGCCACCCGAACTGCGACACTGGCGCGCCGCCACTCGGGTCCCACGTCATGCCGAATCGTGGCCCGCTGTAGTCGAGCCGGACGACCGGCTCCTCCTCCGTAGTGAACCTCTCGGCCCTGATTGAATCGTCCGCGACCTGCGCCGAAGCGGCGCCGGGGAGGACGGATACGAGCAGCACCATGACGCCCCCCACGAGCCTCGACTGAATGTACGATTTCATCTCGATCTCCTCCTCGCACGCCGCACATTCGTGCGCGGGGCACTTCCCCGCTCGATCACGGGCAACGTCCGAGTTCGATCGAGTGACACTGCAGGGGCCGTGCCTCGCGCAGAGCGGCTGTAACTCGTTTCACCGCTACGAGGACACTCAGCGCACGATCTCGCGAACTCTACGGCCGTGGAGTCGACTCCACGTTCGTGGAGCCTCATCGTGACGCGGGCGGAAGCCGTTGTAGACTGCCGGCACATGACGGACTCGATGCCGACTCCATCGCTCGTCGACGCACTCCAGAGCGTGTTGAATCAGGTGGCCGAGCCCTCGCACGTGCTGCGCGTGATCCTCGAGCAGGCGGTGGCGCGAACCGGGGCGGAGCGGGGTCTCTTCGTCGAGGTCGAGGAGACCGGCCGGCTCGAGTACAGCGTCCTTCACGGGTTCGCGCCGAACCAGCTCCAGGGGGACGCCGGTGGCTACAGCCGAACGCTGTTCACCCGCGTGCTCGAACGTGGCGCTGCCGTGCGGCTCGACCACATCACCGACGATCCGACGCTCGCGCCGATCGAGTCCGTCCGGGTTCTGCGCGCTGCGGCCATTCTCTGCGTCCCGATCCGCGCGGGGGATCGCATCGCAGCGCTGGTCCATCTGGAGCACCGCCAGCGCGGTCACTTCACCGAGGCGCATCGCGAGGCGATCGAGGCGCTGGCCGCCGTCGCGGGACCGGTGCTCGCGGCGTTGCGAGCCGGTCGCCAGGTGCTGCGCGAGCGCGACCGCCTGCGCTCCGAAGCGGAAGACAGTCGCCGGCAGCTGGCCGAGGACTGGTCGTTCGGGCGCTTCGTCGGTCGCTCTTCCGTGGTGCGCGATCTCGAAGCCGTCGTGAGGCGCGTCGCCGCCTCGTCGGCGCCGGTGCTGCTTCTCGGCGAATCCGGAACGGGCAAGGGGCTGATCGCTCGCATCCTCCACTCCCAGGGACCGCGTGCGACGGAACCCTTCGTCACCGTGTTCTGTCCGTCGCTCGAGCGCGGCATGGTCGAGGCGGAGCTGTTCGGCCACCGCCGAGGCGCTTTCACGGGCGCAACCGCGGATCGCGCCGGCAAGCTGGCCGCGGCGGAAGGCGGCACGCTCTTTCTCGATGAGATCGGAGAGCTTTCTCCCGAGCTGCAGCCCAAGCTCCTGCGCCTGCTGCAGGAAAAGACCTACGAGCGCGTCGGCGACGCGAAAGAGATGACTGCCGACGTGCGCATCATCGCGGCGACCAACCGCGACCTCGAACGTGAGGTCGAAGCGGGACGCTTCCGCCGCGACCTGTTCGAGCGCCTCAATTACGTGCCGCTCGAGGTGCCCCCCCTGCGCCAGCGGCGCGAGGACCTCCCGCTCCTGCTGCGCCATGCGCTCGACCGTATCGAGGGCGGACGCTGGATCGAGATCTCGCCCGAGGCCGAGCGCGCGCTCGTCGATCTCGATTTCGCCTGGCCGGGCAACGTGCGTCACATCGAGCAGCTCGCGGCGCGGCTCGCGCTCGGCGGCGCGTCCTCGCCGGTCTCGGCAGCCGATTTGCTCGCGAGGCTCCAGCCCGCGGGAACCGGGCGCGCCGTTGCCGGAGCCACCTCCAGCGACCTCTCGCCTGGGCTGCCCGCGCTGCTCGAAGAGTCCGAGCGCGGCTGGCTCGAGCGTGCGCTCGAGCTCCATCCCGGCCTCACGCGCGCCGAGCTCGCCACGCGGCTCAAGATCAGCGAGGCGTCGCTCTACAAGAAGCTCAAGCAGCACGGGCTGACGTGACGGATCCGACCGCGGCCGCGCGGTTCCTGCCCGGTCACCTCGTCGCCGGGCGGTATCGGATCATCGAGCGCGTCGGCCAGGGCGCGATGGGCGAGGTGTTCCGCGCCGACGACCTCAAGCTCGGACACCGCGTCGCCCTCAAGTTCCTGCCGCGCGAGCTGTCCGCGGACCCCGAGAGACTGCAAGCGCTGTTCGCCGAGGTACGCGTCGCACGCCAGGTGTCGCACCCGAACGTCTGCCGGGTCCACGACGTGGTCGAGGCTGATGGCACGCACTTCCTGACGATGGAGCTGGTCGACGGCGAGGACTTGGCCTCGCTGCTGCGGCGGATCGGCCGGCTGCCCTCGGCGAAGGCCGCCGAGATCGGGCGCGAGATCGCGGCCGGCCTCGCCGCGATCCACGACCGTGGCGTCCTCCATCGAGACCTGAAGCCCGCGAACGTGATGATCGACGGCCTCGGCCACGCGCGAATCACCGACTTCGGCCTCGCCGAGCTCCAGGACGCGCGCTTCGATCCCGAGCTGATCGTCGGCACACCGGCTTACATGGCGCCCGAGGCGCTCGCAGGCGGACAGCCGCCGACGCCGCGCGCCGATCTCTACGCGCTCGGCCTCGTCCTCTACGAGCTGTACACCGGCCGCGCACCGGCCACGGCGCCGACGATCGGCGAGCTGATCCGGCTGCGCACCGGAGACCCGCCGCCACCCCCTTCTTCCGTGCAGCGCGATCTCGATCCACGCATCGACCGCATCGTCCTGCGATGCCTCGAGCGCGATCCTGACCGTCGCCCGCGCTCCGCGCACGAAGTCGAGGAGGAGATCCCCGCCCCCGATGCTCTCGAGGCTGCGATCGCCGCGGGCGTGACACCGTCGCCCGAAATCGTCGCCGCTTTCGCACGCGGGCGCGACGGCCTGCGCCTCGCCATCGCCTGGCCGCTGCTCGCGGTCGTGCTCGCGGGACTCACGGCACTCACCGTGCTCGCCCCGCGCACGCGGTTCGTGTCGTCTCTCGTCATCCCCGACTCGCCCGAAGCTCTGGCGTCCCAGGCGCGCGAGCGGCTTCGGCCATTCGGCGCCGAGGGCCGTCATCGCGCGCACGGTTTCGATCTCGGCGACTCATCGGAGCCCCAGGTCAGCTTCTGGTACCGGGAAAGTCCTTCCGAGCTCGTGCCCCGCACGCCGATGGACCGGGTGTCGTACGACGATCCACCTTGGAGTCCGGGACGCGGCTCCGTTCGACTCGATCTCGACGGCACGCTGCGGCGGCTCGATCCGCCGGCGATGCGGCCGCTCCCAGCCGACGAGCCCCTTCGTCCTGCCGCGGGGCCGTGGCGCGCGATTCTCCTCCTGGCCGCGCTCGTGCTCGGGGCGTGGCTCGCGCGGCGCAACCTGATCGCCGGCCGCGGCGACACGAGGCGCGCCGGGCGGCTGGCCGGGGCGATGTTCGCGATCCGGGTTCTCGCCTGGGTGCTCGGCGCGAATCATCCGATGTCGACGCTCACCGAGCAGGTTGCGACGGCGATCGCATGGGGACTCTACGACGCGGCCTACGCGTGGCTCGCGTACGTGGCGATCGAGCCCTACGTGCGGCGGCTGTGGCCACGATTGTTGATCTCGTGGACGCGGCTTCTCGACGGGAGGCTCGGTGACGCGCGCGTCGGGCGTGACGTCCTGATCGGCGGCGTCGTCGGCGTCGTCATCTCCCTCGCCGTCGCCGGACTGCTCGCCGCGACCACGGCGCCGGGCGGGAAGCCGGATGCGGTGGGGTACGTCGAGGCCCAGCTCGCGGCGCTGTTCGGCGAGCGTCAGCAGCTCGCGGAGATGCTTGGTTTCTGGCGCTCGAACCTCATCCAGATGGTTGGATTCCTGGTCATCCTCGTCGCGGCGCGGCTGATCCTGCGTCATCCGCTCGTGGCGCTCGTGGCCGCCATGCTCGTCTTCGTGCCGCTCGCCCGTCCGATCGTGGCTGATCCGGTGCTCGAGTGGGGTTTCGCGATCGCCGTGATGCTGCTGCTCCTCGGCACGCTGATGGGTTTCGGATTGCTCGCGACGCTCGTCTCACTCCTCGTCTACGTCACGCTGCAGGCCGCTCCTCTCGGGCTAGGCGGCTGGGCCACGAGCCGCACGGCGCTGCCGCTGGCGCTCGTGACGGCGGCAGTGCTGTGGGGCTTTCACCGGTCGCTCGGCGGACGCTCGGCCATCCGCGATCTGCCGATGGGCGAGACTCAGAAGATCCCGACCAGGAGTCCCAGCGCGGCGGTCGAGTGATCGAGTTTCCAGGTCTCCGAAGTGCTCACCCCGTCGACCAGGGTTCTCACCGTCGGCCGATGGATGATGTAGGACACTGAGCCCTGCAGCGCGAGCCAGGACGACAAGTCGTACGTCGCGCTCACTCCCGGCTTGAAGACGGCGGAGGTCTTGACGTGGACATCTTCGAGGTCGCTTCCACCCGCCTGATAGGCCGCCACAGCCTCTTCGTCGACCTCGAAATCGTTGAACGATGGTCCACCCGTGACATAAGCGCCAACTTTCATCGGTCCGTGTCGATACGTCCGCCCCACGCCCACGAGCAGCGGGATGGTCCTCACCTTCCCGAGCCGGACCTCGGAGCCGAAGACCTCGGTGGGGACATCCATCCGCGAGAAGCTGAGTGAAGTCTTGAGGTCCCAGTCCCAGCCATTCTCGCCTCTCCGGCCTTGGTTGAGACGATACCTGGGGCCGAAGCTCAGACTCTTGGACTCGAAGCGTGAGTCGGAATAGTCGTGGAAGCTGACGCCTGCGCCCAGGGACAAGCGCTTTGAGCTCTGGGCTTCGGCGACCGCGGCAGTCGACAAGGCCAGCAGCACGAAGATGCATTTACGCATGGTGGGCCTCCAATCCCTTTACGCCGCGGGATTGGAATGCAAGGCCGATGCCCCCATGGGAGACACGGTGTTCGCAAGGATTCATTCAGGAGCTGTGAAGCGAGGTTAAGCCTGGTTCAACCTGCGACAACTCAGCTGAGGGTTCGGCGGCCTGGTGAACACAGGGGGATGTAGATCGACGAATGTCCAATCGATCTGATTCCATGCATTACAACGCGGTGAAGGAGTATGGCGAGCCGAAGGACTAGGCTGCCCGCCGCGGCCGCGGCTGCGCGTGCAGCACGCCGAGCTTCGCGCTGGCTTCGGCCAGGCGCTGCCGATGGTAGTCCATCGCCGCCAGCGTGAAGGCTTCGATCACCTGATGCTCGGTGACCCCAAGCACCCGGGCGTACTCGGGAACCTGGTCGTCCGCAGGCAGCGTCGCCGATGACTCGAGATCGGCCAGCGTCTCCAACGGCCATCCCAGACGGCTCGCCAGCTCCTCGCGGGTGACAGCGCCCGCTGCCGCGCGCCGCAAGGCCGCGAGTGGACCCTTGCCGGCGGCCTGCTCGTGGTGCCATCGCTCCACGCCGGCCAGCGTACCCGTCGACTCCAGCGCCATCTGGCGCACGACCTCGAGGTCGAAACAATTCCCGGGGCAGGTCTTGGTGAGATCGACGTCGCGGTGCCCGATGATGCGCTCGGGCGGAAGTCCGTACTCCACCATGGCCGGGAGAATCACGAGCCCCACGACCACTTCGAGCATGGCGCTCGGCGGCGCCGCCTCGTCGAAGTTGCCGATGCAGCAGACATGGAGCGCGCGAGCGTTCATCTCCTCCTCGGGACAGGCGGACGCGGGGTCGAGCTCCGAGCGGCCCATCAGGACTTCGTAGTGATCACCGACGAGCTCGACGCCATAGTGGTATCCGATCTGACGGAAGCCACGCGTCTCGACGTGGTGATGCCGGATCGCTCCCCAGCTCACGGTCTGGCCGTCCCGGGTTCGCGAATGGTGCAGCATGATGTGGGTGCGTGGGAGCATCCCCAGAGGTATCGGCCGCTGCTGCCGCATTCCTCACGCTGAGATGGTCCTGCCGCGGCCGGTCCCCGAGCTACGGAACGAACGTCATCGCCCGGGTCAGCCGCAGCAAGTATTCGAGGCGAGGAGTGACGTTCATTTGAGGGCCGCTCGAGATTCCTCCAGGAGCCCCGACATCAGAGCCCGGAGCGCCGTCCGCCACACCGGCTCGCCGCCGGCGCCGGGCGCCGTGAGAGCCTGCAGCTCCTCCTCGCGCAGCACTTCCTGGGCGCCCGCCACCGAAGCGGCCATGCCGGTTCGGCGCGCGATCAACCCTTCCGCACCCACTCGCAGCACCTTGCCCTCGGGCGTCACCAGCGCTCCGGTGAGCTGGAGCACCTGCACGGGATCGTCGAGCGACGTGAGCCACGTCACCGGCATCGACCGCCCGTTGCCGAGACCGATCGCCTTGTTGCCTTTCCAATCCTGCTGGCGAATCCAATGCTCGCCGAAGCCGAGCTGCACGGTGACGATCGCTCGAACGCTGTTCCCCGCCGCTTTCCGCGTCGCTTCCTTCCATGCTTTGGAGGGACCTTCCACCTCGAAGGCCATCTTTCGCGGCTCGGTGGGATCCACTTCATCGGGGCTGCGCGGAATGCCGTCCGCGCCGACTCCGCCCCGGCGCGCGCCGAAGTAGATGTCGGGGCCCCCCTCGAGCCTCGGATCCACGGCGAGCGCCGTGGTCAGCCCGAGCCGAATCATCTCCTCGCGCAGCGAGTCGAGGACCGCCGCCAGCCCGGGTGAGCGGTTGGGCGTGGGATCGAGCGACTCTTCGACCAGCCGATACGAGACGGTTGCGTGCGCGGCGGGGCGCACCGTCTGCTTGACCTTGCCGTCGTAATAGGGCGGGCGGTCGAAGCTCCCACGCTGCGTGGCGCCGGAAGCGGTGGAGGACAGAAGAGCCAACGCGCACAGAGCAGTGGCCGAGGCGACGAGAAGCGGAAGCCGATGGGTCCTCATGACGAACTCCGAAGCCAGGGGAGGCAACTGATACCGCTTGTATGGACGGCGAGCCATTCTGGAGATAGCTTGGGTGGTCAGGCTAGTCTCCTTTGGTACCAGGGTTGAGAAGATGCAAGCCAGATCCCTTCGGCGCGTGATCCTCGCATCCTGCCTCCTTCTGATCGGATGCATGGGCGAGGAAAAGACCCCATGCGACCTCTGGGTGGCTTCCGCCGTGGTCTCGGGCCACGTGACGAACGCCTCCGGCATGGCACTCGCGGATGCGGAGGTCGAGCTCGAGTTCGACCGGAGGGGTCGGTGCGACGGAGCGGAAGACTGGTCTCATGGGAACCGAGTCACGACGGACGCCGACGGTCACTACTCGGCCGAGCTCGGTCTCGGCAACTCCCGAGGGCTCCGATGCGTGAGAGTGACCGAAGTGGCATCCGGCACGATTTCGGCGGGAAACGAAGTCGAGTTCGTCGGCGGATGCGAGGAGACGAGGCCACCGGGAAAGCTGACCGTCAATATCGTGGTTCCATAACCCCGCGGATCATGGAGGATTCATGCTCGACCGACGGCTGATCGCACTCATCACGGTGCTCGGCACTCTGCCTGCCACGGTGGCGCTCGCGGACAAGTACACGGACACCATCAAGATCTTCCGCGATGCCGGGCAGAGTGCGAAGTTCTTCGACACCAGCTACGGCTATGCCGTGTTTCCCTCGATCGGCAAGGGCGGCCTTGGAATCGGTGGCGCGCACGGCTCGGGCCGCGTCTACGAGAAGGACGCTTATGTGGGGAACACCTCGATGACTCAGGTGACGGTGGGCTTCCAGTTCGGGGGCCAGGCCTACCGTCAGATCGTGTTCTTCCAGGACAAGCGAGCGTTCGACGAGTTCACCAGCGGAAACTTCGAGTTCGGCGCCCAGGCAACCGCGGTGGCGCTCACCGCGGGCGCCTCGGCACAGGCCTCCACGGCCGGCGGCGTCGGGACCAGCGCCAGTGACAAGGACACCCACGCCAAGACGACCGGGGGCTATCAGAAGGGCATGGCGGTGTTCACCGTCGCCAAGGGCGGACTGATGTACGAGGCGACGATCGGCGGCCAGAAGTTCAGCTACAAGCCGAAGAAGTGACCGCGGCTCCCAGCAGCGTGTGGTGATAGGTGGCTGCGTACTGGAGGCGGCGCCATGCTTCGCTTGCCATCGCGCTCATTGCCGGCACAGTCCTCAGCGCCTGTGCTGATGACAACCAGCTGGGGGCAGAGAATCGCCGTCCCAGAATCCTGTCTCTCACACCGTTCCCCGATTCAATACTCCCAGGTGACTCCGCCATCATTGTCTGCAACGCGCAAGAACCCGATGGCGATACCCTCTGGTACGACTGGATCACAGACTCCCGCATCCGACTAAAGGGCACCGTCGGCTCTGAGCGTACGCTGTACAACACATCAAGTAATGCTCTCGTGGTTTACCAAGGTCGCACCTTTACTGCGCTCGACACAGGTTGGGTGCAGTGCTTTGCAAGAGATGGTCGGGGGAAGTCAGCCAGCCAGGTAGTCTATATACGGCTCATGCCCTAACCACATGGCGCGCGCTGGTCATCGGTTTGAGCGCGCACGTGCAATAAGTACGCACACCGCACGGCACTCTTCCCTCCCGCCATCGGCTCTGCCACCATGGGTGCCTTCCAGGAGACCAGCCCATGAGCACCGACCAGCCATCCGACCAGCAAGCCATCGATCGCCGTCGCTTCCTCCAGCTCGGCGCCACCGCGGGGTTCGGCCTCATGGCGGGACAAGCGGCGGACGCGGGCGCCGCGCAGGAAGCCCGGTCGATCGGCAAGGCTCCGACGCCCATGCCGACGCGCAACCTCGGCAAGACTGGACACCGAGTGAAGCTCTTCAGTCTCGGCGGTCAGGGCGCCATCGAGAAGCCGGAGAACGCCGACGTCGCGGTGCCGATCGTCGAGCGCGCCATCGACCTCGGCGTGAACTACATCGACACCGCGGCCCGTTACGGAGGCCAGGGTCGCTGGAGCCAGCGCTACATCGGCCAGGTCATGGCTCGCCGTCGCAAAGAGGTATTCCTCGCCACCAAGACGCACGATCGCACGGCCGCCGGCTCGCGCCGCCTGCTCGAGGAATCGCTTCGGCTCCTGCATACCGACCATCTGGATCTATGGCAGGTCCACAACCTCGAGGAGATGGACGAGGTCGACCAGATCTTCGCCAAGGGCGGCGCCATCGAGGCCATGCAAAAGGCCCGGGAGGAGAAGCTGGTGAGATTCATCGGCGTCACGGGTCACGCCGATCCGGCGGTCCTCATGGAGGCACTGAGGCGCTTCCCGTTCGACACCCTCCTGCTCGCGCTCAACGCCGCCGATCCGCACCACCTGAGCTTCGCCACCGAGCTATTGCCCATGGCCGTGGAGAAGAAGATGGGCATCATCGGAATGAAGATCCCCGCGCGCGGCCGCCTGCTGTCCTCCGGGCCATCGGAGCCGGGAATCACCATGCGCGAGGCGATGGACTACGTGCTGTCGCTGCCGGTGAGCACGGTGATCGTGGGCTGCGACTCCGTGGCTCAGCTCGAGGAGAACGTCCAGCTGGCGCGCTCTTTCAATCCGATGACTGCCGGACAGATGACGGCTCTTGAGGCGCGCGCGGAGCCGGTGCACCGGGAGGCGCTCTTCTTCCGGCGCTGGACCTGATCAGCGTTCGAAGGGGCCTCCCCGCCACGTCGGAACCGGCGACTTCCCGAGCGCCACGGCAACCGCTTCGTGGGCCAGCAGACGCGTGGAGTCGAGGGTCGGAAGCGGCGAAACGGCCGGCGTCACCAGCAGCGGGATCTCGGTGCAGCACAGAGCGGCGCAGTCGCACCCCGCCTGCTTCAGCTCGGCGATGATCCGCACGTAATCATCTCGCGATGCGTCGCGGATCACGCCCTGGCACAGCTCTTCGAAGATCACTCGATCCACTCGCTCGCCATCGCGATCCGAAGGCGTTCGCATCTCGATCTCCGCGCGAGCGAACGCGTCCCGATACACGGGCCCTTCCATGGTCCACCGGGTTCCGAGGAGACCGACCCGCCGGCGACCGTCCCGTCGAGCGCGCTGCGCCACGATCTCCCCGATGTGGAGTCCCGGCAGTGGCAGCGGTGGCCCCGGCGACTCCAGGGCGATGTGGGCGGTGTTGTCCGAGCACGCGAAGAAGTCGCACTCCGCCTCCGCCAGCCGGCGGGCACTGTCCGCCAGGTGCGCTCGCACCGAAGCCAGGTCGCCGCGATCGTAAGCCGAAAGCGCGGGCTTCATGGGCAGGATCGAGAGCGTGATCTCGGGATGGTCGTGCTCGCCCAGCTGCCGGGCGCTCTCACGGACCATCTCGAGAAAGCACAGGGCCGCGCCGTCGGCCGAGTGTGCGAGTACGCCGATGTGGAGGTGGTCGGGCATGCGGGGCAAAGTATCGCATCCGGCCATTGACCGCCGACCATCGTCGTCCTAGCGTGGCGCCTCTCCAGGAGCAAGTGGCCGCCGACGAGAATGGAGAACCACCATGGCCAAGACAAGGATGCCATCCCGACGCGCCGCACGCTCACTGACTCGGACGCCGAAGAGCAGCACCCCGGAGCCCCTGCGCGCCCCAAGTGACGAGAGCCGGCCCGTCCTTCGTCCCGGTGACGACGCGACGAGCCGAAGTCCGTTTCGCTCCGGACGCATCCTCAATGCGCGTCGCGACACGCCCGACCTGCGCGACATTCTCTACGTTCCGACGCTGGTCGAGGTGCCGCCACGAATTCCCCTCGAGGAATACCGGAAGTTTCGAGTCCCGATCCTCGACCAGGGCACGGAAGGCGCATGCACCGGCTACGGCCTGGCCACGGTCATCCACTATCTCTTCCGCCGGCGCGTGAAGATGCCGGACAAGAAGGTCGAAGTCAGCCCGCACATGCTGTACCGCATGGCTCGCCGCTACGACGAGTGGCCGGGCGAGCAATACGCCGGGTCGAGCGCGCGCGGAGCGATGAAAGGCTGGCATCGACACGGCGTGTGCTCGCTCACGCATTGGCCCAGGGCGGGCAATGGCACGTCGACCACGCTGCTCACCGCCGATCGCGCCGGGGACGCGCTCAAGCGTCCGCTCGGCGCCTACTTCCGCGTCAACCACCAGGACCTGGTCGCCATGCACGCGGCCCTGGCCGAGGTCGGGATCCTGTACGCGACGGCGAGCTGTCACCAAGGATGGGATCACGTCTCCGAGGATGGAAAGATCCGTTACCACGATGGCGATCTCGGCGGGCACGCGTTCTCGATCGTGGCCTACGACCAGAAGGGCTTCTGGATCCAGAACTCGTGGGGAGACGACTGGGGCCTCGAAGGCTTCGGGCATCTGGGCTACGACGACTGGCTGAAGAACGGCAACGACGTCTGGGTGGCGCGGCTCGGTGCGCCCATCGATCTCCAGGCGGTCCTGGGCGATGTGAGCCGGCCGATGCGCTCGGGCAACGTGAAGAAGCCCATCGCGCTCGAGGAAATACGTCCGCACATCGTCGGCATCGGCAATGACGGCTGTCTGCGAACCGGCGGGGTGCTCGGCACGGACCGGGAGGCGGTCGACAACCTGTTCGAGACCGGCGGCGATTTCGACCGCATCACGAAGGATTGGCCGGTCAAACGACTCCTCCTGTACGCGCATGGTGGTCTCAACAACGAGGAAGGCGCGCTCCAGCGCGTCCAGGACTACCGACGGGCTCTGATCGATCATCAGGTCTTCCCCGTGGCGTTCATCTGGAAGACCGACTACTGGACGACCATTCAGAACATTCTCGAGGACGCGAAGAAGAAGCGGCGCCCGGAAGGGTTCCTCGATGCCACCAAGAATTTCCTGCTGAATCGCCTCGACGACGCGCTCGAGCCGATCGCGCGGATCGCCACCGGCAAGATCGTCTGGGAGCAGATGAAGACCAACGCGCGCGACTCGACCGAGAAGGAGACCGGAGGCGCTCGATACGCGGCTCAGCGAATCGCCGAGCTCATGCGCCGCGACAGCAAGGTCGAGCTGCACATGATCGGCCACAGCGCGGGGAGCGTCTTCCACGGGCCGCTGGTCCGTCTGCTGACCTCCAAGGAGCCGGTCTACGGAACCCAGGGTCTCGGACTCAAGGTCAAGACCGTCACGATGTGGGCGCCGGCCTGCACCATCGGTCTATTCCGTGAGTGCTACGAGCCGGCGATCCGGAGCCGCATGATCGAGCGGTTCGCCCTGTTCACGCTCACCGACAAGTCCGAGCAGGACGACAACTGCGCGCTCATCTACAACAAGTCCCTGCTCTACCTGGTCTCGCACGCCTTCGAGGAGAACGCGCGCATTCCGGGGATTCCGGGCACGCAGTACGCCGGTGAGCCATTGCTCGGCATGGAGTGGTGGATCGAGAAGGACCGGGCGCTCGTGTCGCTGCTGGAGAGCAAGATGTGCGCGTGGGTGAAGACCCCGAACACGGCTCCCGAAGGCTCGATGGATGCTTCCACCGCGCAGCATCACGGGGACTTCGACGACGACACGCCGACGGTGAAGTCCGCGCTGGCCCGAATCCTGGGCGCCCAGGGCGCGAGCACGATCGAGCGCGGCGAGCTCCAGTTCGAGAACAGCGCGGCGACCTGGGCCAGCCGGCGCGAGGTGCTGATGAAGTGAGGCGGTCTAGGAGCGCCGGCTCTCGAGTGCCCCGGTCTTGCGCATCCAGACGCCCCAGGTCAGCGGACCGGCTTCGCGATCGGTGATCGGGTGGCCCGCGACCTTGAGGGCGAGCTTGATCTGGCCATGGTGATAACCCTCGTGCCAGATCATGTGCTGGAGGAAGAGGATCGGATGATCGTAGTGGCGATCCATCTCCTTTCCTGACTCGATCCGGCCCTTGACCGCCTCGCGCACGGCATGGGCGCTCTCGTCCAGCATCCGGGCCAGATGGTCGCGATCGAGCATCTGGACGTACTCATCGGGAATCTCCCGGGCGAACTCGGGGGCGTCCTCGGAGACGAAAGCCAGGCGCACGTAGTGCATGTGCGTGAACAGCTCGGCGACCGTTCGGCTGCCCGACATCACTCGAGTCTGGAGACCGCCGTCGGGCACGGCGCGAAGCAGGTTGACCAGGATGGCGTTGTTGCGATCCCAGGAGTCCAGCAGGTCCTCGAGCAGCGTCTCGGCGCGCGATCTTGACATCACTACCTCCCGTCGGTTGCCATGAGCACGTGATCCTACCGAGTCACGTCGAGCTCTGCAGGCGATGATTCAGGCACTGGCCGGGATCACCGGCCTGCTCGCCATCGCCTGGATCGCGAGCGAGAAGCGCAAGGCCATCCCCTGGCGGACGGTCGTCTCGGGACTCCTGCTGCAGCTGGTCCTCACCCTCCTGCTGCTCAAGATCCCCGCGTTCAAAGGCGTCTTCCAGCTCCTCAACGACGCGCTGCTCGGGCTCGAGAAGGCGACGCGAGCGGGCACGGCCTTCGTCTTCGGCTATCTCGGCGGCGGACCCGAACCCTTCGCGGTCGCGCATCCCGAGGCCAGCTTCGTGCTCGCATTTCGAGCGCTGCCCATCGTGCTGGTGCTGAGCGCGCTCTCTTCGCTGCTGTTCCACTGGCGCATCCTGCCGGCGGTGGTTCGAGGCCTCTCCTTCGTGCTCGAGCGCACCATGAGGATCGGCGGCGTGGTCGCGCTGTCGACGGCGGCGAACGTCTTCGTCGGCATGGTCGAGGCGCCGCTCCTGGTGCGCCCATGGCTGGCCCGAGTCTCGCGAGGCGAGCTCTTCGCCATCATGGTGGGCGGGATGGCGTCCATCGCGGGCACCGTGCTGTTCCTCTTCGCCGCCATCCTGCGCCCCGTGGTCCCGGACGTGGTGGCCCATCTGCTCATCGCGTCGGTTCTCTCGGCGCCGGCCTCGCTGGTGATCGCCTTCCTCATGGTGCCGCCCGAAGGCGCGCCGACCGGCGGGGAGCTGGACCTGCGATCCCAGGCCACGGGATCCATGGACGCGCTGACGCGCGGCACGCTCGAAGGCGTTCAACTCCTGCTCAACATCGTCGCCATGCTGCTGGTCTTCGTGGCGCTGATCACGCTGGTGAATCTGATCCTGCCGATCCCGCTCCAACGGATGCTCGGCTGGGTGTTCGCGCCTTTGGCCTGGCTGGCAGGAGTGCCGTGGGCGGAGGCGCAGACCGGAGGCATGCTGCTCGGGACCAAGACGGTGCTCAACGAGCTGGTGGCCTACTTGGACCTCGCCAGGAGCGCCGAGCTCACGGAGCGCAGCCGAATCGTGCTGACCTACGCGCTCTGCGGGTTCGCCAATCTCGGATCGCTGGGCATCATGATCGGCGGCATGGGAACCATGTGCCCCGAGCGTCGCGCCGAGATCACCACGCTCGGGATGAAGTCGATCCTGGGCGGCACGCTCGCCACCTGCCTGATCGCGGCGATGGTGGGACTCGTGCTCTGAACCAGCCGCCCCCACTCCCCTAGTCCCGCTCCGGACAAGCTGCTAGCGTTGAGGCGTCTCGACATCCTCGAACCACCGGTGGCGCTCCATGTCCAGGTCCCCCTCCTCACAGCCCGCTCGGCGAAGCCGCCTCTCCTGGCTCCTCCTCACCGGCCTGGGCTTCATGCTCGTCGTGGCCGCGTGCGGCGATCTCGAGACTCCGGCGTTCGTCGACTGCACGGTCGCCCCGGATACGCTCGACTTCGGCGACGTCACGCTGGGCGGCTCGGCCGACCGCACGTTCAGCGTGACCAACGCAGGCAGCGAGGCGCTCGATGCCACGATCCGGCCCACGTGCAGCGACTTCGCGATGGTCGGCAGCTCCAGCATCACGGTCCCCAGGGGCGAGTCGCGCACGTTCACGATGCGGTTCTCCCCCAAGGCGACGGGTCCTCGGCCGTGCCGGATCTCGATCGGGGACTGCGGCGTGCTGACGACCCAGGGCCGGGGCCTGCCGGGCAGCTCCGGGTGCGACGTCGAGCCGGCGAGTCTCGCGTTCGGCACCGTCACCGTGGGATCGACCGAGGATCTCACGTTCACCATCACCAACACGGGCGATAGCCAGCTCTCGGGCACCGTCGAGGAGAGCTGTCCGGAGTTCTCGCTGGTGGGAAGCACGGACTATGACCTCGCCCCCAACGAGGACGCGACCTTCACCGCGCGCTTCGCTCCCACGAGCGGGGGCCCCAAGAGCTGCACCATCGACACGCAGGGGCTGTGCGCCGACGTGAGCGTGAGCGGAACCGGTCAGGCTCCGGCCGAGCCGTTGTGCTCGGTCTCGGTCGAGTCACTGTCGTTCGGCACCGTGACCGTTGGCGAGACTGCGACCCGCACCTTCACCATCACCAACGCGGGCTCAGGAACCTTGACCGGGAACGTCTCGGAGAGTTGCTCCGACTTCTCGATCGTCGGCACGTCGACCTACTCGCTGGGCGCCGGACAGGTTGCCACGTTCACCGTGCGCTTCGCTCCCACGAGCGAGGGCCTCAAGAGCTGCACCATCGACACGCAGGGATTGTGCGCCGATGTGAGCGTGAGCGGAACCGGACAGACTCCGCAGGCCGAACCGTTGTGCTCGGTCTCGGTCGATTCGTTGTCCTTCGGCACCGTGACCGTTGGCGAGACCGCGACTCGCACTTTCACCATCACCAACGCCGGCGGTGGAACGATCACCGGGAACGTCTCGGAGAGCTGCTCCAATTTCTCGATCGTCGGCACATCGAGCTATTCGCTGGCTGCCGGCCAGATCGCCACCTTCACGGTGCGCTTCGCGCCTCTCGTCGCCGGTAGCCAGACCTGCACGATCGCGACCGGAAGCAGCTGCGATCCCGTGACGGCGAGGGGAACGGGTGGGGCCTTGCCGACGCCGAGCTGCCAACTCGACTCCACCAGCATCGATTTCGGCGACGTGACCGTGGGCCAGGTCTCGAGCCGCCAGGTGCGGGTGACCAATACGGGATCCGGAATCCTCGCGGGGTCCTTGTCCGAATCCTGCTCCAGCTACTCGATCCTCGGAACGACCTCCTATAGTTTGGCCTCGCTGGAGTCCGCCACGTTCACCCTGCAATTCGCGCCCACAGCGACGGGGGACTTCACGTGCACCGTCGACGCGGGCGCGGCGTGCGGGACCATCACCCTTCGAGGAAGCGGCGTGCCTCCGCCCGAGTGCGAGCTGTCGGACACCGATTACGACTTCGGTGAGGTGGAGATCGGCAAGCACAAGGACCATGCATTCGACATTCGCAACGTGGGCGGCGGCCAGCTCTGCGGCACCGCGACGGAGAGCTGTGAGAGCTTCGCGATCCAGGGTGGCGCGAGCTATTGCGCCATTCCAGGCACACCTTTCCGGCTCCGGATTCGCTTCCAGCCGACCGCCACGGGCTCCTTCCAATGCACGGTGAATCCCGGAGCGGGCTGCCCGCCGATCACGGTGCGCGGAGTCGGCCGGGGGCAGTAGGACTGCTTCGCGAGCTGCTGGCCGCGCACCTCCTGCGCTTCGAGCATCCGGTGCGCGACAGCTACGACGACTCCGCGGGCGGCCGGCTGCTCGTGCTGTTCGTGATCGTCGGCCTCGTCCTGCAACCCGGCCTCAAGGCACTCGCGCGAACGGTGGGTCTCGGCGGTCAGGACTGGATTCCACTCCTCATCATCATCGTGCTGGCGGCGGCGGCCATCCTCGGTGTTCGCCTCTTCGCACGCGCTCGCCTCGGCGCGATCGGCCTCCACCGGTGGGCAGAGTGGACGCTGCGCGAGAAGCTCTATCTATGGACGGTCACACCACTCGCGGCGGTCGCTTTCAGCATCGTGTTTCGCGACCATCTGGCTCGTCTGGTCGCGGTCCATGGCTGGAGCGGGTTCTTCCTCCTCACGCTCCCGACCGGGCTCTTGTGGGGTGCGATCCAGGAGTTCCTTTATCGCGGGCTTCTCCAGACCGAGCTGGTCCGGCGTCTCGGAGCGATCGCCGGCGTGCTCATCGCCAACCTGGTGTTCTGCTTCGGTCCTCTGCACTTCTATCATCTGCGGCTTGGAACCGGCGAAGCCCCGCGATGGGGAATGTTGGCGGCGATCTTCGGCATCGGGCTCTTCTTCGGCATCCTCTACCGGCGCTCGGGCAATCTCTGGCTCCCCGCGATCTTCCACGGCATTTGGCCGCCGAATCTATCCTGAGAAGCGCTCGAAACGCGGCAAATCCGCGTGCGCGAGGGTTCGCTTGAACCCGCGGGGCGCAAGCCTCATGTTTCCCGCCTCTACGACGTGGTCCGCGAACGCGAACACATTCTACCCATGGAGGATGGACATGAAGCCCCGTCATCGAGTGTTTCTCATCGTGCTCGGCTTGGCCGCCATCGCGTCCAGCTCGAGCCCGGCGCTCGCCCAGATGGAACACCAGGCCGGAGGCTATCTCCTCGGCTCGTTCCCGATCAGCGACTGGGGCAAGATCGCGGGCTTCGGCATGGGCCTCGATGCCACCGACATCATCCGCTTCGGACCCAACAAGCCTCTCTCGTGGCGGGTGAGCACCGGCGTGGTCTACAACTTCTCGCGCACCGAGGAAGTGCCTCCCACGAATCTGCTTCCGACCTCCTCGCTCGAGCTCGAGACCAAGAACTGGAGCCTTCTGTTCGGAATCGGTCCGGAGTTCGGCAAGCGCGACGGACACATCATGCCCTTCATGTACGGAACCGCCGGCTTCGACACCTACTGGACCTCGAGCACGCTGCAGGGCACCGCGGGCGGATTGGCCTACGAGGCGGAGCACGGCGACTCGCGCATCTCGTTCGCGTGGGCGGCCGGCTTGGGTCTGCGCCGCCGCGTCATGGAAGGCTACATGGGCGAGCTGAGCGTCGAATTCCGGCAGGGCGCCTCCCACCACTTCCTGTTGCCGGAGCAGATCACCGAGGACGTTACGGGCGTCCATGCCGATCGCGCCAGCCGCTCGTCCAACCAGATCATCGTGCGGCTCGGCACCGTGATCTCCGATTGAGGCAGTCTAGCGCACGTCTTTTCGCATCGGCACGAAGCGCACGGGGAGAAGGACGCGCCGGCTCGGCACGCCGCGCGCGTCCTTCTCCACCAGCACCAGCTCCTGGTCCTCCCCTTCCGGACCGATGGGCGCAACCAGCCGGCCTCCAGGTCCGAGCTGCTCGATCAGAGCCGAGGGCACGGAATCCGGCGCGGCCGTGAGCAGGATGGCATCGAAGGGCGCCTCCTCGGGCCAACCGCGATAGCCGTCACCGTGACGCACGTGGATGTCGCGATAGCCGAGGTGCTCTAGCCTCGCACGCGCCTCATCGGCCAGCGCACGAATGATCTCGATGCTCCATACGCGCGCGCCGGTCTGGGCCAGCACCGCGGCCTGGTAGCCCGAGCCCGTCCCGATCTCCAGCACCTTGAGGCCGCGCCGGGGACGGATGGCCTCGGTCATGAACGCGACGATGTACGGCTGCGAGATCGTTTGCTCGTGCCCAATCGGTAGCGGCCGGTCGAGGTAGGCGTAACGGCGATACGCCTCGGGCACGAACTCGTGGCGCGGCACCGCGCGCAGGGCCGCGAGCGTCACCGAGTCGCGCACGCCGTTGGCTTCGATCGAGCGGACCAGGGCGGCGCGCTGCGATTCGAGGCTGTCGCCCGGCGTGGCGGCGCGCGAGGTGCATCCGTTCGCGGCCGGCGCCGCCACGGCGATCGTCAGGAAAACCAGCGCTCGATTCCACGTCCAGCCGCGCATGCCTCTGACGATGTCACTCGGAGCCCGGCGCGTCCACGGCGGATGCTCAGGGGGATACGAGCAGGTGCAATCCGCCGGACGAAGCGCCCACCAGCAGCCAATCGGGCGTGCCCGGATCGAAGCCCATCGTCCACACACGGTCGGAGGCGAGCCCTTCCACCGGCATTCGCTTCCAGCTTTCACCCACATCCGTGCTGCGGAAGATTCCGCCCCAGGTGAAATCAGCCACCCACATCGTGCGGCCATCGGGATGGATCGCGATGCCCACCAGATCGCTGTGCGGAATCCCTCCCCCCACCTGCCGCCAGGTCTCGCCCTGGTCGTCCGAGCGGTAGAGCCCTGCCGACGTCGTCGCGAACAGCACCCGATCGTCGGTCGGCAGGAACGCGATCTCGTGCGGGGTGATGCCCTTCAATCGGGCCGAGACGAATCTCCAGGTGGCGCCAGCGTCGGTGCTGCGGAAGAATCCACGCGACGTCGCCGCCAGGACGAGGTCAGGCTCCCGCGGCGACACCGCGAGAGCCTGTATCTCCTCGCCGGTGTCGATCGCCGGCTGGGTCCACTGTCGCCCGTCCCGGGTCCTGGCGATCCCCTGAGAGGTCGCGGCCAGCAGCCCGTCCGGCCGCTGTGCGATCAGCTCGGTGACGCGTGGACTCGAGGCGCTCTTCCCCAGGCGCATGGGCATGGGGGTCCAGATGGTCGCCCGAGGCCCGCGCGCGAAGATGCCCTGGTCCGTGCCTGCGAACAGCGTGCCTCCCAGCACCGCCAGCGAAAGCACCTGCCGTCCTTCCAGCCCTTCGGCCAACCGTGTCCAGGGTCCTCGCACTCCGGACGAAGCAAAGACGCCGCCGTGGCGCGCATCGCCGCGCACCGCGATCAGCAGCCGGTTCGACGCGTCGTCGAACAGCATGCGGGTCACGAAGCGCTCGGAGAACCCTTCGTTGCTGGCCGTCCAGCTCTCCCCGCGATCGGAGCTGCGCAGCACGCCGGCGTCCTCGGTGCCGAGCAGGATGGTGCCGTCCGGACGCACCACCAGAGCGTTGATCACCAACTCGGTCGGCGTGACGCGACGCCACACCGAGCCACGGTCCTCGCTGATCCACAGGCCCGTCGTGGTGCCGGCCAGCAGCACGTTGCCGTCCACGCCGTCGAGCGCGAAGGCGCGCGTGCGCCGCTTGCCTTCGGGAATGCCCTTGAGCTGCGTCCAGGGACCGCCGGGACGCAGCGCCCGATAGATGCCGGTGCATGCCGTGGCGTAGAGCGTGCTCGGATCACGCGGGTCGACGGTCAGCGTCATGACGTCCGAGTCGTCCTCCATGCCGCGATGCATCGGCTGCCAGCTCGCGCCGGCGTCCGTCGTCATCCAGCCGAGGTGCCATGTGCCGACATAGAGCGAGCGTGGATCGGTGGGATTGAAGGCCACCGATCCCACGTTGCGCAGGTCGGCGTGGCCTTCCGGCGTGATGCGGCGCCACGACTGACCGCCATCGGCAGACAGGAACACCCCGGTCAGCGTCCCGGCCGCGATCACCTGCCGATCGGCGGGACACACGGCAAGCGCCCGGACCGACTCACCCGAGATCCCCTTCAAGATGGTGAAGGAGCGGCCGCCGTCGTCGCTCCGCGCCACACCGCCACCTCGCCCGTTGATCTCCCAGTATCCGACGAACACAGCGCCGTTCCGTCCCACCACGATCTCGTCCAGGCTGCAGCCCTTGACCGGAAAACCCTGACTCGAGCGCACCCAGCGCCGGCCGCCGTCGTCCGAGCGATAGAACGTGCTCGATCCGGTGCCGAGATAGAGGCGATGGGGCCGCGCGGGATCGGCCACGAGCGCGCGCACGTTTCCGCCCGGAGGGCCCACGGGCATCCAGCTCTGGGCGCGAGTCTCCACCGGGAGCCACGCGACCGTAAGGAGTGTGATGACGAGCGAGAGGCGGTTCATCGGAACCTTCCTGTAAGGGGCGGGCCGACTGGTCGACCCGCCCCCCATATTTTCCTCTTCAAAGGGCGCCCGATCCGTTACTGACCACCGCTCGGGATCGTGGTGCCTTCGGGAACGAACCACACTTCCACGCGACGGTTGCGAGCCAGCGACGAAGCGTCCGTCCCGGCCTCGACCGGATTGGTCGCCGCCGCCGAGCGCACCGTGATGCGCGAAGACTCGACGCCGCGCTCGGTGAGATACGCCCTCACCGCTTCGGCGCGCTGCTGCCCGATTCGCTGAGCCGAGCGCTCGCGGCTGTCCGCGTAGCCGATGATCGTGACCGTGGCCCGCGGATCGGTCGAGAGCCGCTGCGCGACGTCGTCGAGGCATGCCTTGTCGACGTTGGTGATGCGCGAGGCGTTGCTCGGGAAGCCGGCCGCGAGACACGACACGGCTTCGGCCTTCGGGGCCGGCGCCGCCATCGCGACCGCGCAGTCGGAGGTCGCGGTATTGCCGTGATTGTCCGTGACCCGCACCGTGATCGTGGCGTTGGCCGGCGGCGTGGCGCCCGAGAAGTCGAACGCGGCGCTCGTCATGTTGCCCGTCACCCGTCCGCTGCTCGCGGTCCACTGGTAGGTCAGTGGATCGCCTTCGGGGTCCGACGCCGTGGCGACGACGTTCACGCTCTCACCCGGAAGGATCTCCGAGCGCTCGACCGCACAAGTCACCGTCGGTGGCTGGTTGGGCGTCGGCGCGACCTCGGCGACGGCCGCGGACATTCCGCCCCCGCCGAACGTCAGCCCGAGCCCGAGCGTCGCCTCGACGTTGCCCTGGTCCTCGTCGAACTCGTCGTTGTGCACGCGAACGTAGCGTCCATCGGCACGCAGATTGAGGGCAGGAGTCATGTACCAGCGGAAGCCCGCTCCGGCGTTCCAGCTGATGTCATCCGACTCGACCATCGTTGCATCGGTGGCTCCGTCTTCGACGTTGAAGGACTCCTTGCCGATGCCTGCCGTCAGGAACGGCCGGAAATGGTCACTGCCAATGAAGTTGTACAAGCCGTTGAAGCGAAGCGCATCGGCCTGCACTTTCGCGCCTACCAGACCCGGCACGACGACTTCTTCGTTCGGCTCCGTGGGGAAGCGCTGAGCGATGCCTTCGAAGCTCCAGTGACGCGAAAGGAAGTATCCGAGTCGCGCGCCATAGAGCATGTCGTCCTTGGGCTGGAAATCACCGTGATCGTCCAGCCATCCATAGCCGCCGTAGATGCCGAGCTCGAAATCGCCTTTTGCGCCGCCACTGGCGAAGGCGGAACTCGCCGTGAGGAGCGCCGCGGCGAAAAGCGTCCAAATGGTGGTTCGCATAGACCCTTTCCTTTCCTTGACCTGTCCCTGGAAACCCGTCCGGGAGCCCTGCCGGCCCTTCCGAGGGCCTGCGGGTCGGAGCGACGCCAGGACCAATGCACGTGGTGGGCCTGAAAACGCCGTTGGGGGAGATCGCCAAGGGGCACAGCGCCATGGCGCGGAAATCGCAGCGCCATCGAGGACAGCGCGGCTCTAGAAGATTTTGCACGGTTGAGACGCCGGCAAAACCACGAGTTCAGCGACCGCCGGAAGGAACACGAGTTTTCATTGCTGCGCTTCCCTTGGCGTCTTTTTCAAAAGAACGAGTCATCCTCGACAACGGACGGAACATGGACCAGGAGCAGAAGGTTCGGGCCGGGCTGAGCGAAGCCGAGATGAAGGACAATCTGGTGCGCCTGGCTTTTGGCGGGGAACCGCGGCGCCTGGAGGAATTCCTGGACGTGCTGAGGCGGGAGATTCCAGCCAACACCGCAGCCGTGATGCGCGGCAGCTCGGTCACCGGAAAGCGGTGGAACGACGAGGCTCCGTTCGACGCCGAAGGCCCCAAGACCAGTGATCTCGATCTCACGCTGGTCGGAGGCGAGATCCTGGACTACTTCCATCCCGAGGGATTCTATATCGCCGGGATCCACTCGAAGCCGCTGAGCGACAAGGACCCGGACATCGCTCCCCGGCTCCTGCCGCTGCGCAGGCGCCTGATGGCCCTGGTCGGGCGTCCGGTGGATATTCAGGGCACACGCGACTGGGTGATGTTCGTCCGCGAATACCTGATGGGACAGCCCTACCTCACGCTCATCGGAAAGCTCGAACAGCCATGATGCTTCGACTCCTGAGTTACAACATCCGCTACGGCGGAACCGGACGCGAGGCGGCTCTGGCTTCGACCATCTCCTCGGTCTCTCCCGACGTCGTCATCTTCCAGGAAGCGACCCGGCCCGACGTGATCGCTCGCCTCGCCGACGCCACGGGCATGAAGCACTGGGGGGCGAAGCGGGGGCGCTCGGTGGGCTTCATGAGCCGCTTCGGGGTCAAGCAGCATGAATGGCGGCAGCCTCCGCCGAGCCGGCGCGCCTTTCTGGAGGTGGAGCTGGCCCCATCCGAAGCCGCAGGGATGGTCGTGCGCCTGTTCGGGATCCATCTGAGCGCGCTCCACAGCAACTGGACCGAGCGGATCCGGATGGCGGAGCTCAAAGCCATGCTCGACGAGATCGAGGAGTACGACGGCGGGCTGAGTGTCGTGCTCGGGGACTTCAACACGCTGGCGCCGGGCGAGAAGCTCGACGTGAACCGGCTGCCTCCGCACTTGCGCATTCTGGCCTGGCTCGGCGGCCAGACCATCCGCTGGCAGACGATCCAGTCGATGCTCGACGCTCACTACGTGGATGCGTATCGATTCCTGCATCCGCTCGATCCCGGCCACACCTTCCCCACCTGGGACCCCCATCTCCGGCTCGACTACGCATTCCTGCCCGCTGCGGCCACCACACGCCTTTCGCGCTGCGAGGTCATCAACGGCGCGGCGGCATCGGCCGCCTCGGACCATCTGCCGCTGCTCGTGGAGTTCGAGGTCTAGCGACCTCAGTCGACCAGAGGACGCGTGGTCGAGCTGGACGCCGGCGCCGAGGCTGGCGGCGCTGCCGGGCGTGAAGGAGCGGGCGCCCGCTTCGCCTCGTCGTGCCGGCGCACGATGGCGCGGGCCACCGCGGTTCCGATCACCGCCCCCACGAAGATGTCCGAAGGCCAGTGCGAGAAGGAGTCCACGCGCTGGAGCGAGACGCTGGTCGCGATCGCGTAGTACAGGACGCGCAGCGGAATCGAGCGGGTGTGATGGGCGGCGACCGTCGCCACCTCGAAAACCACCGAGGCATGGCCCGAAGGGAACGAATCTCCCTTGCGGAAGGTGAACTCGCGCGGACCCTTCCCCGAACGGGGCCGTGAACGGCCGACCGCCCCTTCGAGAATGTTACGCACGATGCCGGCGATGAAGTGCGACTCCAGGACCTCCGCCGTCATCTCGGTCACGGGGTCCCAGCGCATGACGTAGCCGATCGTGAGCCCAGCGGCGTAGTACGGTGCCGTGCTGCCGATGTAGCCGAGCTTCTCGAGCGCGCGGCCCGGCTCGATCGCGGCGTGCAACACATCGTTCTCGGAATTCCTGTCTAAGGCATCGAGCACCTGCTGGTCCTGTGAGTAGAGGGCGCCCGCCACCGCCACGGTCCCGAGCGTCCACATGAGGTCCCCGCGGTTCATGTGGAAAGGAGCGGCGAAGACGGCGCGCGTGTCGGACGCGAGCACGCCAAGACCGCGGCCGATGTCGCGCGCCGGCTTGAGATCGCTGAATGCGCGGTGGCGCTCCGGAGTCACCACGGCAGGGGATTCGATCGCTTCGGGCACGCCCCAGGCGTCCACGACCGAGTCACTGGATGCGTAGGCGTCCACGGTGAGCACTTGCGAGAAGCGGCTGGCCAGGGGCAACGACGCCTCGGCGATGGCGAAGGCGGATGATGGAAGCAGCGCCGCCGCCAGCGCGAGGACGACGGCGCACGCACGATGACGCGCACGCTCCGCCACGAAACTCGGAAAGTCCATGAGTCCGGGTTTCGCAAGGCACATGCCGCGCGGGCGCACGCCTAAGCCGCGGGATTCCAATGGTGAACCGCGCTGCCTCCGGCGCCCTGACGGTAATGCCTACACTTCGCGGCCCTTTGTTATGCTGGCTCCGTCCTTCCGCCACCGTCGTTACGCGAGGCCTTCGAGCGCATGGCGAAGCCACCCCAGACGATCGTCGAGGCCGCGGGCCGCGAGGTCGTCATCACCAATCCCGACAAGATCTACTTTCCCAAGGCGGGCTACACCAAGCTCGACCTGGTGCGCTACTACGCCGCGGTGTCGGAAGGCGCGCTGCGCGGTATCGCCGGGCGCCCGATCGTGCTCAACCGATACGTGAATGGGATCGAATCCCAGGCCTTCTTCCAGAAGCGCGCGCCCGAGAAGCATCCGGAATGGATCGAGACGGTCGAGCTGCGCTTCCCGTCGGGCCGGACGGCGCGCGAGCTGGTGATCCGCGACAGCGCCCAGCTCCTATGGATCGCGAATCTCGGATGCATCGATCTCAATCCCCATCCGGTGCGCGCGGATGATCTCGAGCATCCGGACGAGCTGCGCATCGATCTCGATCCAGGTCCTGGTGTGGCCTGGGACGACGTGAGGCAGGTCGCCCTCGTGGTGCGCGACGTGCTGGAGGAGACCGGGCTGGTGGGCTGGCCGAAGACGTCGGGCTCGCGCGGCATGCACGTGAACGTACGCATCGAACGGCGGTGGAGCTTCACGCAGGTGCGGCGCGCCGCTCTGGCGCTGGCGCGCGAAGTCGAGGGCCGCGCGCCCGAGCGCGCGACCAGCAAGTGGTGGAAAGAAGAGCGCCACGGCGTATTCCTCGACTACAACCAGAACGCCAAGGACCGCACCGTGGCTTCGGCCTGGTCGGTGCGGCCCACGGCCGACGCGCGGGTCTCCATGCCGCTCCACTGGGAGGAAGTGGCGGACGTGGATCCATCCGCCTTCACGCTGGCGACCGCGCCGCGACGATTCGCGGAGCGCGGCGACGCCGCGGAGAACATCGACGACGCCGCGGGGTCCCTGGATGCCCTGCTCGCGCTCTCTGCCGCCCAGGAGTCGGAAGGCCTCGGCGACGCGCCATGGCCTCCGCATTACCGGAAGCAGGAAGGCGAAGCCCCGCGCGTGGCGCCCTCTCGCGCAAAGGGCGCGCGGAAGCCGTCTTCGAGCGAGGGAGGAAAGGGCAGCGGGCGGCGCCAACCGAAGCATCCGCTCATCACGGTGGCGAAAGCCGAGCACAAGGCGGAGGCCCTCGCGGGACTCGAGCGCTGGAAGACACGGCATCCTGAAGCCGCGGCGGCGCTGGCGGTGGACGACGTTCTGGTCGACGCGATGCGCGGCCGCTCGAGCACCTGGACCCGCATCCGGCTCAATCTGCGGCACGTCCCCGAAGAGCTCAGGCCCAAGGAAGAGGCGCCCGACCCCGATTACGATCCGTGGCGAGGCTTTCGGCCGACTCCGCGCCCTTTGGCCTCCGCGCGGCCGCGATCGTCGCGGCCGCCGAAGACACGCTCCAGCTCGTAGGGCGGCGTGACCTCGAGCTGATCGTAGCGGCACTCGCGGGGCTCCTTGTCGGGACGCCAGCGCACGAACTGCGCGGCGTGGCGGAAACGGCTTCCCTGCATGTGGTCGTAGGAGACCTCGCACACGCGCTCGGGACGCAGGGGCTCCCAGCTCAGGTCCTTGCCGCGATTCCATCGGCTGGTGGCGCCAGGCAGGCGCTGGCCTCGCGCGCTGGCCTGGAGCTGGGCTTCGGCCCAGCCGCGCCAGGGATGGCCCTCGAGCGCGCGTTCGCGGAGCGGAGCCAGCTCCTTCACCAGACGCTCGCGCACCACGTTCGAGAACGCGGCGGTCACGCCCACGTGGTGCAGGGTCCCGTCTTCATCGAAGAGCCCGAGCAACAGCGAGCCGACACGACGGCCTTCGCCGTTCTTGTGCCAGCGGAAGCCGGCCACCACGCAGTCCGCGGTGCGCTTGTGCTTGATCTTGATCATGGTGCGCTCGCCGGGCCGGTAGGGCTCGTCGAGGCGCTTGGCCATCACGCCGTCGAGACCGGCGCCTTCGAAGCGGCGGAACCAGTCCTCGGCGAGCGCGCGGTCACGCGTCACGGGCGACAGATGCAGCGGCGGCTCGGCGCGCCCGAGCGCCTGCTCGAGGCGCTGCCTGCGTTCGGCGAGCGGCGCGTCGCGAAGATCCTCGTCGCCGAGCGCGAGCAGGTCCCAGACCACGAACGAAGCGGGCATCTGCGACGCCAGCAGCCGGACGCGGGATTCGGCGGGATGGATCCGCAGCAGCAGCGCCTCGAAGTCGAGGCCCTCCTCCCCCACGATGACGACTTCACCGTCGATCACGCAGCGCTCGGGGAGCGCTTTCAGAAGAGGCTCGATCAGCTCCGGGAAGTAGCGGTTCATGGGCTTCTCGTCCCGGCTCTGCAACATGAGCTCGGCGCCATCACGGAACACCAGCGTGCGGAAGCCGTCCCACTTGGGCTCGAACTGCCAGCCCTCGCCTTCGGGCAGCGCGGGCGCCGGACTCGACAGCATCGGCGCGATGGGTGGAGGGAATGGCAAGCGCATGCGGACCTGATCCTAGACGATGCGACCGGCTGCGCGCCGCATTGGGAAAAAAAACGAACGGCACGCGGGGGGCGTGCCGTTCCCTTGACGAAGAGCGTTCCGGCGGCGTCTCCGCCGGAACGGTTCGTCGTGGCTCTAGGTACGGACCGTCACCGACGAGACGGTCGTGAAGTGCATCTCCTGTCCGGCCGCAATCGTCGCCTGGTAACCCTTCGAGGCCGCCACGGCCGCCGTGGCCGCGCCACCTCCCACCAGCGCTCCGATCACGGTGCTCTTGGTGTTGTGACCCACCGCCTGGCCGATCAGCGCGCCGGCCGCGGTGCCGCCAGCGATCGCGCCGACGTTGCGCTTCCGAGGCGAGCCCGCCACCACCGCCGCCGAGGATCCCCTCACGGTGTAGCGACGTCCGTCCACGGTGATCGACCGCAGCGCGAGCTGGAGCGTCGCACGGTCACCGCGCTCCGCGGGCCGTGCCACGGCCACCACGCCCTGGGCATGGCTTCCTGCCGGGATCACCTCACGGCCGTTGCGGTACACCGGCTCCGCCACCGTGCCGCTCCATGAATCACCGACGCTCGCGGTCTTCGTCGACAGCGCGCCATGCAGCGTCACGGAGATCGGCGTCCCCGCCGGAAGGTGGATGCCGCTCACGCTCGCCACCCTGGCCGTTCTGCGCACCGCGCGCCGTGCGGGCTGCTCCGGCCGATAAGTCGTCTGCGGCGTCAGATTGCCGCTCGGCTGCTCGAGCACGGTCGAAACTGTCGGATCGTTCGCCGTCGATCCGGACTTCGCGTCCACCATTCGAGACGCGCCCCATCCGATGACGGCACCCGTCACCATGATGGCGACGCCGGCCGCGAGGGCCTTCGATTTCGTCGTCATGGTTGCTCCTCCAGTTTCCCGTTCCGCGACGCGGACGCACCATGCGGCCAGTCCGGTTCGGGTTCTCCTGGGATACGCCGGCCTCCTCGCGGGATTCCAGGAAGGAGGGCATTCTGGCGTGTCCGTGTAGACGTGCGAGGAATGTCAGACCGGAGTCAGGACCTGGGAATACTTGGCGACCGTGAAGGTCCGGCCGCATCCGGCCTAGGTCCCGGCGGTCTCCCTGGCGGGCTTCGTCTTTCGTGTGATGAACATCACCGCCAGCGTCCACGACGGGAAGATGTCCACGAATGGCAGCAGCTCGGCGATGAAGGTCGGGAGGAACGCCAGGTGCCAACCCAGGCGGCGCACCATCACGAAGCCGACCACGATGTCGATGGCGTTGTTCAAGGGCGAGAGCCATCCGGCGCCGAGCAGAGGGAGCAGGCCGAGCTGCAGCACGTCGGCCGCGATCGCGATCATGAGCGCAGAGCGGCGGGCTTGCGGCGAGATGGTTCGCTCCGCCTTGCGCTGCGGCTCGATGGATGCCGATCCGGGAGAGTGCATGGTCAGCCGCCCAGCCAGGCCACGATCAGCTCGACCGCGATCAAGGCGATGATGATGATCTCCAGCGCCTCGCTGCGGCGTTCGACGGACTCGGCGTTGAGCATGCTATAGGCATCGCGGACGATCGACACCTTGCGATCGATGCCGCTGCGCCAGGTTCGGCCACGGAAGATCTCGAGCGCGGCCGCATAGATTCTCGCCAGGAACACGTCGTCGGTGACCTTGAGCGAGTTCTCCACTCGCTCGATCAGCTCGGTGGCATCCGCCACGCGGCTCTGCAGGGTGGCGAGCAGACGGCTGTAGCGCCGTCCAATCAGGTGGAAGGATCTGCGCGCCGCCGCGATCTCGCCATAGATACGGGGGATCTCCCCGTCCAGCACATGGTCGTAGAACCGCAGCTCCAGCAGCTGCGCGTTGGCGAACTCGAGCACGTACTCGACGTCGGTGTCCTCGGCGGAGGGCTCCACGACCAGGGCGCCGTTCCAGGCGAGGATGGCGAGATCGTCGTCGAAGTACGCGTAGCGCGGCGACAGGAGCTCGCGCCGTGCGCTGGCCGCGAGCGCCCGCGACTCACCGAACAGCAGCGCCGCCGCCTGCTCATCCGTGAGCGCCGCGGTGCCGAGCAGCCTGCCGTCCTCGTCCTGAAGACCGTCGAAACGAAAGATCGAGTAGTCCTCGACCACGCCGGAGTCTCCCGGCCGCTCGATGGCCGGACGGATACGCTCGATCAGCTGGTCGCGCCAGCGCTCGAAGCATGCAGTCCATTCGGCGCCCGAGCCGACCAGGGAGCCGAGCCGCGTCCACTCGCTCCACGAGCGTGGCGAGGACATCGAGATCCGGCCGCGGACCGACACCACGCCGAAGTCGAAGATGCGGGCCGAGCGTTCGACTTCGAGGACGTCCGTGCCGACCGGGATCGGCTCGCTCCCCAATCGAACCGTGACGGGCGGGTTGGGAATCTGGATCGCCTGCGCTTCGCCGCGCACCAGTCGCAGCCGCTCGGGAGCGTTGGCGGCGAGCAGCTCCGAGACGCGCTGGAGATCGATCTCGTAGCCGACGTCGTAGAGGCGATAGAAGAGGAGGTCGCCGCGCGCCCACAAAGCGCCGGCATCCGGTCCCGGCACCGGGACGCCGATCGGGGTCTCCTTCTGTCCGGTGTAGATGCCTCGTGACACGCGCGCCTCCAGCGCTCGCTAGGCCTCGATCTTGTAGATCTCCCGGCGCCCCCGCTCGACCAGGTCGTGATACCCCTGCATGATCTTGTCGAACTCCTTCAGGTCCTGCTCGCTCTGTCCCTTGCCGGACATCATGTCCTCGAAGGCCTGGAGCGTCGGGACTTCCATCTCGGCGACGAGCGTCCAGTACTGCTCGCCGCTGAGATCGGTGAGCACGCGCATCTTGCCCATGCCGGACTTCTCCATGATCTTCGACATCGCGGCGAACTTGTCGACCATCGGACGCACCTTGCCCGGCTTGCAGTACATGATCTCGCGGACCAGCAGCATGGGTGTTCTCCTTGCGTGGGATGGAGAATCCAATTCGAGGGGAGGGATTTGACCGTAGCCCTCACGGAGCCGAGTCGCAAGGGGACGGGCTCTTCCGACCTAACGCGCCTCGTGGCTCGGCAGGGGCGCCTCGCGCCACCGATGAGGACGCTCGCGGGTGCGAGTGAACCCCAGCTCCTCGCACAGCGCGAGCCAGGGCTCGCGCGGCACGCCGCGCCACCGAAGATCGTCCAGCGTCTCCGCCAGCGGGACGTCGCGGCGCAGCGTCGCCAGCCGGCGAAAGAGCTGTGCATCCGCTCTTTTCTCCTGCAGCGTGGCCGCGAGCCGATCGGCGCCGCGCACCGCGACGTCCCAGCGCCGATGATCCTGCGGGATCGCATCCAGGTGCTTCCAGCGCGCCAGCACCGCGGTCGCCGACTTTGCGCCCCAGCCGGGAAGTCCGGGATATCCGTCGGCGGCGTCGCCGACCAGCGCGAGCCAGTCGGGGATCGAGGCGGGTGAAACACCGAACTTCTGGCGCACGCCGTCCTCGTCGTAGGTGATCGCTCGCCGCCGGTCGCGCTGCACGATCCTGCCACCGATCACGCATTGCGCCAGATCCTTGTCGGGCGAGCAGATCACCGTCTGCTCGACTTGGTCCTGGAAGCGATCGGCCGCTGTGGCGAGCGCATCGTCGGCCTCGAACTCCACCATCGCCCACACGGTGACGCCGATCGTCTCCAGCGCCCGCTCGGCCAGTGGAAACTGTGCGAGCAGATCCTCGGGCACGCCTTCCTCGGTCTTGTAGCCCGGCCAGAGCCGGTTGCGGAAGCTGCGAATCTCGTGGTCGGTCGCGGCCGCGAGATGCGTGACGTCCGGCTCACGCAGGAGCGACAGCGTGGTCTCCACCACGCCCATGACCGCGGCGACCTCGCGACCGTCCGGCGCGCGGGCGGAGTCGATCGCGTGATAGGCGCGGAACAGCTCGTAGGTCGCGTCGAGCAGGTGGAGCTTCATTGGTTTTCCGGTCAGGGCCTCGAGCCTTCAGCTCGAGCATCAAGCTAGGGGCGGAGTGGCAAGCGTTGCAAGCACTTCGTGCCGACATGTGACGAACATGGGACTCCAGGGGTTACATGGATGTCTGTAGCCTCTAGGCGGGATTCAGGCGGATGATCCCGCCGCATCGAACTCCTGGCCGGGAAGCCGTCCCCCACCGCTCGAGGAGGGCCCATGCATCGCGCGTTGGTCGTCGCAGGATCCTGTCTGATTTTCTCGGTTCCCTCGCTTTCGCTTGCCGCCGTGCCCAGTCCCGCCACATCGGTCGTTCCTCACCTCGTGGGTTGTCCTGCCGGCGACCTGAGCTTCACGGTGCTCGTGAGAGACGCCGCTTCGAACCCGGTGACAGGCTCCACCGTCATCCTCTCGTTCGCCTCCTGTCCCAGCTTCAACCATTGCTCTGGCTCGTTTACCGGGTACGTGTGGAACCCGGTTTTTCGAACGGCTGCCGCCATCAGCGACAGCGCCGGCCAGGCTACCTTCGCCATCCATCAGGGGGGCGTCTGCACGGCGGTCTCCGTGAGCGCCGATGGCTTGCCGCTCGCCACTCGCGCGTTTGCGTCCACGGATCAGAACGGCGATCTCCTGGTGGACTCCACCGACACGGGCATCGTGCTCGCGAAGCTCGGGACCCACGATGCCACCGCGGACTTCAACGGCGACGGCCTCGTCGATACGTCTGACGTGGTGGTTGTCCTGAGCCATAGCGGCCACAATTGCGGCGGAAGTCCGGGTTCGGGAGCCAATGCCGGCTCCGACATCATCCTGCAGTGCATTGGCCCTGCGGGTGCCGCGGTCCAGCTGAACGGAACGGCATCTCAAGGCACATCGCTCGTTTTCAACTGGAGCGCGCCGGGCATTACGTTCGATGACCCGAGTTCGCCGACGCCGACGGCGACGTTCCCGATCGGGACCACCGCGGTGCTCCTGCAGCTGCAATCGGATCAAGGACCCTCGCAGGACGAAGTCTTGGTCACACTCCTGCAGGACACGGAGGGACCGAACCTCCAGGTTTCACTCTCGCCGTCTTTCCTGTGGCCAGCCAACCGTCGTCTGGTGCCGATCCACGCGACGGTGAGCACGTTCGATTCGTGCGGGCACGATTCCACCGTGATTCTGTCCTCGATCACCGTCGTCGATGGCGATTCCACGATCGTGCCCCCCGGCGACGACGTCCAGGACGCCTCATTGGGGACCGCGGACTTCGACTTCTCGCTCCGAGCCGAGCGCACGCAGGGAATGCCCCGCACCTACATCGTTTGCTACCAGGCGCGCGACGCATTTGGCAACGCGA
>DASTBI010000233.1 GCA_035712145.1 Candidatus Eisenbacteria bacterium
AATGGTTTGCCCCGATGGGTTGGCGACGTCTCGATTGCTCGAGACCGTGTACCGGATCAGCTTCGTATCTCCCGACGGATCCAGGAAGCTGAGGTAGAAGCGCCCATTGGTCGCATAACCCGGGTCGAAGGCCATCCCGGCAAGCCCCATCTCACCGGAGGTCGCGACGGGGACGCTGAGGAACGGGGTCGTCAGCAGGTTGCCGCTCTTGATGACCCGCACGTCGCCGCCCTTCTCGAGCACGAAGAGCCGGGAAGTGTCGCCCGGCGAGCCGGTCAGGAAGAGGGGTTGGTCGAGGCCGCTCTTGACCAGCCGCAAGCCGATCGTCATCCCGGGCGGTGGCGTGGGATTCGGCGTGGGGTTGGGGTTCGTGGGAGAAGTGCTCTTCTTGCCGCAAGCCAGCAAGCCGGCGGCGAGGGCAAGACTGGCAAACGCCAGCGCCGGACGCCACCTGCGGATCTTCGAGATCGGGGACTGCACCTATCCTCCCGCTAACGTGTCATCCGGGCCTTTCGCCCTTAGGATGGAATGGGTCAATTAAGTAAGCGAAAAACAAGCCGGAACCGTCAAGGACCTTCGGAAGAGACATGACTTCGAGTGATGCCCCGCGTCCTCACCACCTCGGATCCTTGAGCGCGACGCTATTCCTGATCGCCACCGAGGCGACCTTTCTGGCTTCAGCGGGATGCATGGCGGCCGAGAACGGCCTCCCGCTTCGCCGGGCCCGCGGTCTGGCGCTCGAGACGGTGGCGAGCGGCCTGGAGGATCCGGTCTACCTGACCGCTCCCCCCGGCGATCCACGACTGTTCGTGGTGGAGCAGTCGGGAAGGATCCGGATCATCCGTGACGGCGCCGTCCTCCCGCAGCCATTCATCGACCTGATCGCGCTGGTTGGCTATGGCGGCGAGCGCGGGTTGCTCAGCATGGCGTTTCACCCGCGCTATGCGCAGAACGGGTACTTCTACGTGAACTACACCGATCGCTCCGGCGACACGCGCGTCGAGCGGTTCCGCGTGGGATCCGATCCCGACGTTGCCGACCCTTCGAGCCGCCAGCTGGTGATCCAGATCGACCAGCCGTACGCCAACCACAACGGCGGGCACATCCTGTTCGGGCCGGACGGCATGCTGTACATCGGCATGGGCGATGGCGGCAGCGGCGGAGACCCGCACGGACATGGGCAGAACCGCTCCACCCTGCTCGGCGACCTGCTCCGGATCGACGTCGACTCCGGATCCCCCTACGCCGTCCCTCCGGACAACCCCTTCGCGAGCAGCCCGGGCATGCGGGGCGAGATCTGGGCCTGGGGCCTGCGCAACCCCTGGCGGTTCTGCTTCGACCCGCCGGCGGGGCTCCTCTACATCGCCGACGTGGGCCAGAACCAGTGGGAGGAGATCAACGTCGTTGGCGCCCGCGAGCCCGGCCTGAACTTCGGGTGGAACCAGATGGAGGGGGCCCACTGCTACCGTTCCAATTGCGATCCGAAGGGACTGGTCCAGCCGGCGGTCGAGTACGGCCATGGCGATGGGTGCTCGATCACCGGGGGGTTCGTCTACCGCGGGAGCCGGATCCCGGCCCTGGTGGGCCACTATTTCTATGCCGACTACTGCCAGGGCTGGATCAGGAGTTTTCTCTGGCGCGGCGGCCACGTCATCCAGCATCGGCAGTGGGAGCTTCCCAATCCGGGATCCATCCTCTCCTTCGGACAGGACTCTGCCGGGGAGCTTTACGTGCTCACTGGAAACGGTCGCGTTTCCCGACTCGGCGGGAAGCCGGCGAACTGACCATTCGAGCACCATCGGCCATGAATCATTGAAAAATAAGGAGCCCGGAAGCATTCCGGCCCGAGATTAGGCTTGAACTTCGCCGGGCCTTGTGGCAACTTTGTCAAGCGCCGAGCCGCAGGTTGACTCCTAGGCCTCTCGGAAACTAGCCCCCGAGTCATCATGGCTGCTCGATACGTCGTCCCGTCCGTCCGGGCGGCCGGGCGAACCGAGTGTACAGTTCATGCGAATCGCCAGGAGGTGACCGCCGAACTTCGTCGCGAGACAAGCTCCAGTTCGCTCCCGCTCTGATGCACCCGCGCGGGGGCAGTGGTCATGTCCCCCATGACCGGCCCCTATGCACCCAGGAGAACAAGCCATGACGCGATTCAAACTCATCCCGTGGTTGGCGATTCCGGCCTTGCTCCTGCTCGGGCCGGTGGCGCCGACCGCCACTGCAGCGACCCCCCAGGCGTCCGTGTCGACGGAGGACGGTCTCCAGTACCTCCCGATGGACGAAGCACCCGCTTGGCTCGAAGCTTCAGGCAGCACTCGCCTCACGACCAGCGCTGGTGAGGTTACGGTCGCACAGTACGGGGCGGCTGACTTCCTGGTCGCGAACCGGAATCGCTTCCTGGCGGTTCGGTTCGACCTGCCGTTCGGTGCTCCGTACACCATCACGAATCTGGCGTTCGCTTCCCGGGTGCAGATCCCGAATGCGACTCCGGGTCGCGATTTCGCTTCGTTCCGCAGCGTGCGAGTGCTCGGCGCCGACGTGAACGGCAACCTGGACAAGACGCAGACCCTGTTCCGGTACAACCGGTACAGGGGAAGCAACAACGGCGGCGTCAACAACATCCCGCTCAACATTGACGGAGCCACCGGCGGCACCTACTACGCCGTGTTCGAGTTCCCGGCGCCCGTCTCGGGCGTGGCCGATACCTTCCCGTTCCTGTTCACGGACATCATGAACACCGAGGCCGGCTACTTCGCGAACTCCTACGCCCCGGACACCTCCGGTGGCGTGTCTCTTCCTCCCGGCCCCGGAACCTTCACCGGCTCCACCTTGCTGGCGGATCAGAACATCAACGTCGCGCTGACCTGCATGCTCACCGGCACCGTTCCGCCTGGCCCGCCCACCGGCACGGGTATGAACGCGCGTGACTCGCAGTACGTCTTCTCGTCGACGGTTTCCGCCGGCGGCCATGGACTCGAGCTCGTCCGCAGAGACGCGGGTTGGACGACGGTTGGCTCGGGTGGCTCCGGCAAGGTCGTGCTCGCCTCGGCTCCTGCCGGCATCTACGGCATGCGCACCGCCGGCGGTGGCGCCACGAGCGTGGTGTCGAACGTCGTCGTGGTCGGCAGCTACACGGTCGTCGCGGCGGGCGCACCGCTCGCAGCCGACGCCGACGAGCCCAACGGCAGGATGAGCGAGGACGAAGGAACCGCACTCACGGTGCCGGTCTCCGGTCACGCGGCAACCATCTGGCCGGCTGGGGACGAAGACAACTACTGGTTCTACGCACGTCCTGGCGACGAGGTGTCGGTCTTCGCGGCCCCGACGTTCGGGGACTTCCGCAACGATCTGGATCTCGTGGTCCAGCTGGTCGACAACTCCGGCGACGTGCTGGCGACCGCGTCCTCTCCCGCTCCGGGTGAAGCCGCTTCGCTGGTCTTCACGATCCCGGCTCAGGGCGGCTCGAACAGCCTGCGCCGCCACTTCGTCCACATCGTCGACAAGTCGGGCTCCGAGCTCGATCCGGTGGGCGCTCCGCGCTCTCTGGTTCCGCCCACGTACAGCCTGGACGTGAGCGTCCAGACCCCGGCGCAGATCCAGTCGTTCGGACCGGCCGACGCCCCCGTCTCCGGCTTGCTGAGAGGGGACGAGTTCGCGTTCGTGAACGCTGGAGCAAACCCGGTGCGGGGCAACGCGAGCTTCGGCTTCGTGATTCCTCGCAGCTCGGGCTCGGGCACGTCGGTGAAGCTGCGCATCTACGACGTGAGAGGCCGCATGGTGACCACGCTCGTGAACGGGACCCGCGGTGCGGGCACCCACTTTGCCTCGTGGTCGGGACATGATTCACGTGGCAACCGTGTCTCTTCCGGGCCGTACTTCGCGCGCCTGGATGCCGGTCGCTATAGCCACGTGGTCCGTATCGACCTCGTCAAGTAATCCCGACAGAAAGAGAATCCGTGGGGGCCGGCTTCAGGCCGGCCCCTGCTGATTTGAGCCAAGACCATGAGAATCCCCCACCGCATCTCGCGGCAACGTTCCATGGCGCTCCTGGCAGGGACGCCCCTCCTGCTCGCGGGCCTCGTGTTGGCAGTGCCCGCGCAATCCGGCCAGGACTGGTTCCCTCCCGCGGCCGCCCAGCTGGTCGCACCCAATGTCACGTTCCAGCCCGGCCAGCCGCGCACGTATTCGTTCGTCATTCGCGCCAACGGGGTGCCCGGCAACTTCCGCTGGACCGCGGTCCCCTCCGGGACCACGGCAACCATCTTCACGCCGCAGCTCAGCGCAACCACCGGGACCGTCGCCCTCGCCGGCGATCAGCAGACCACCGTCTCCATCACCGTCACGGTCCCCCTCAGCGCGCCCAATCCTTCGACGGGGTTCATCACCTTCAAGCTCGCCTATGACCCCGACGGAGGACAGGCGGCCCAGAACGCGCTTTGCACGGTGCGCGCGGCCACCGGGGGCCGGCCCGAGTTCTATCCGTCGCCCTTCGTGCTCTCCTCTCCCGCCGGCGCGCCGGCCACCGTCACCTACAACCTGCGCAGCCTCATCGGGACGTCGGAGCAGTTCAATATCAGCCTCACGACGCCTTCGAACCCGGACAGCTTCAATGCGCTCAACCGCTTTCCCTACACCCCGCCGCCCACGACGGTCACGTTGCCGGGCGCGGCGACGATCCAGGTCTCGGTGCCGGTCTATCTGCCGGGGAACATCTGGCCGGGGAACCTGAACCTCTACAACATCACCGCGCAGAGCACGTCCGACCTCACCAAGCTGTCCGATGCCCGCGGCTTTGCGATGGCGTCGGCCCCCGATCCTGATTCGCTGCCGACAGGCCTGGCCGGCGTCGGGCTCGCCAGGCTCGAGCTTGGCCATGCCGCCTCGGGGAGGGACGGCCCAACGCCCATTCCCGGTCGCGGACTCTGGCTCGCCCCGGCGGGACGGCTGGGGATCAAGGTGCTGCGCGACTCGGCGCTCCGCCAGATGGGTCCGGTCGACCTCGACAACAACAGCCTCGACGACCGCTACGTGGGGCGCATCCGCCCGCCGACCTATTCGGCTTCGATCGACGTG
>DASTBI010000234.1 GCA_035712145.1 Candidatus Eisenbacteria bacterium
CAAGTTGCCCGCGCCCGGGCCGCCCCGCGACGCGAGCCCCGAGCGCGTGCGCTGGGTGCCCACGTCGATCGCGCCCCGCCTCACGTCGATTGCGCCCCGCCTCACGTCCCAGCGTCCCGAGGCACGTGACGATCGAACCCACGTCTATCTCTGTGGACTGCTCGCGGCGCTGTTCCTCGTGCTCGCCTCCTGGAAGGGTGATGGTCGCGGCTACGCGGCCGCCTTGCTGTTCGGTCTCCTCACCGTCACGCTTCTCGTCCTCAATCTCGCGCAAAGTCGCGACGATTAGGCCGGATCCTTCACGAACCAGGAGGTCCCCATGACCACGGAGCTTCAGGCCGTGATCGATCGGCTCGATCAGGTTGAGCGACAAGCGCGCGGCTGGAAGCTGCTCGTGGTCGTCTCGATCCTGATCGCCGCCGCGTCGATCGCGCTCCCCATCCTGTACCCGATGTCGGCAAGCACGCCTTCTTCCGAGCGCGCGCGTTATTCGGTCGTCGAAGCGAATCGCTTCCTGCTGCGCGACGGGGATGGTGTGCTGGCGGGCGGAATGGAGGTGACACCCGATGGCACGATCCGCTTCGTGCTCGGTAACCGCACAACCGCCGCTGCGTTCCTCGAGGTGCAGCGGAACGGTGCCGGAAACCTCACGCTGCGCGGGCCCGATGGTGACGTGCGCGCGGCGCTGCTTGCCACGGAGACGCCGTCGATGATCCTGTCCGCGATCCGCGGCGTGTCGGGTGCGGCGCTCACGACCACGGCGAACGGCGCAGGCCAGATGGCGCTCAAGGATGGGACGGGGCGGACTCGCTTCCGCGCGCCGTGACCCGACCTGACTCCCTCATCAAGTACAGCCAGCCTGCTCGCACGCGTGGCTCCAAGCTCCAGATTCCCGCTGTCCATTTCGCAGGAAGCTGCCGATAACGCGGACAGGTCATTCATTCGTCACGTGAGGGGGAACGCATGGAGCCCACGTACAGGAGTTTCGGTCAGGAGTGGGCGAGCGCCGTCATCGATGGCGACTACACCAAAGCGCAGCGAATGCTCGCGCCCTGGCTGCGCAAGGAGCTGAGCCCGTCCGACCTCGAAGCGATGCTGAAGGACGCCGTGAACGGAGGGCCGAAGCCCGCCGAGTTCGAGCTGGATGCTGGCTTCAGCACCTACGAGGACCTGAAGAACCCGGACGGCTACCCGCCGCGGTCGAACCCGTTCGATCCCTCGCTCACCGCGGACAACTTCCGCAAGTGGATGTGCGTCGAGTTCCGGCCGTCCGAAGACGACGAAGAGCCCGGACCGGGCTTCGATCTCTGGATGGCCGTCGTGGACGTCCAAGGCAGTATGGCGATCGGCTACCTGGAGCCAAGCGAAGCGGACTGAGCGCCCGCCTGGCCGATCCGATCTTCCGGGGACGCCCGACAACAGGAAGATTCCTCGGATCGCTTGCGACCCGCGCGTCCCGCTGGCAGTGTGCGGCTCATGCCTTCACCGGCCTCACCGGGCGTGCGCGTGCTGGCGTTGTGGCGCTCTCTGTCAGGACTTCCCTTCGGACCCTCGCTGTTCATGTTCGTGTTTGGCCGCATGGTGCCCTATAGCGGCGCGCTCGGCGCGAGGGTGCGGCGGCTCGAGCCCGGACAAGTGCAACTGGAGTTGGCCGACCGCCGCGGCATACGCAATCACCTCGACTCGATTCATGCGATAGCGCTCGCGAACCTCGGCGAGCTCGCGAGCGGCCTCGCCATGACCACCGGGCTGCCAGCGGGTGTGCGCGGGATCGTGCTCGGCATCGACGCGCGGTATCTGAAGAAAGCACGCGGCACTCTCTCGGTCGATTGCGCGGTGACGGTGCCTGAAGTGCGGGAGAGCACCGACTTCGAGGTACACGCCGAGATCCGCGACGCCGCCAACGACCCCGTGTCGCGCGTCACCGTACGCTGGCGACTGAGCCCGGTTCCTCCGCCGGCATGAGTGACAACGCGCTCGAGACGCCGCTCACGCGCCACGCCGGTATCGAAGTACCGCTGATCTGCGGAGCGATGTACCCGTGCAGTAACCCCGAACTGGTGGCCGCGGCGTCGGAGGCCGGCGGTATCGGCGTCGTGCAGCCTCTCTCGCTCACGTTCGTTCACGGGCACGAGTTCCGCGCGGGACTGCGCCTGATTCGCTCGCTCACGTCTCGCCCGATCGGCATGAACGCGCTGATCGAGAAGTCGTCGCGTCTCTACATGGACCGCATGCGCCGCTGGGTGGACGAGGCGATCGAAGAAGGCGTGCGGTTCTTCATCACCTCGCTGGGCAATCCGCGCTGGGTCGCAGACGTGGCGCACGCGGCAGGCGGTGTCGTGTACCACGACGTGACCGAGGCCAAGTGGGCGGCGCGCGGCGTGGACGGGGGCGTCGACGGACTGATCGCGGTCAACGCGCGCGCCGGCGGACACGCGGGGCCACGCGACCCCGTGGCTTTGCTCGAGGAACTGCGACCGTTCGGCTTGCCGGTCGTGGCCGCCGGCGGCATCGGCGACCCGGCGGGCTTCGTCGCGATGCTGCGGCTGGGTTACGCCGGCGTGCAGATGGGAACACGTTTCATCGCGACCCGCGAGTGCCGCGCCAGCGACGCCTACAAGCGGGCCATCATTGAAGCGAGCGAGAACGACGTCGTGCTGACCGAGCGCCTGACTGGAGTGCCGGTGGCCGTGCTGAACACGCCTCACGTCCAGCGCGTGGGAACTCAGGCGGGTCGGTTCGAGCGCTGGATGCTAAGGGGCCGGCGGCGGAAACACTGGATGCGCTCGTGGTACGCGGTGCGCTCGGGGCTTCAGCTCAAGCGCGACTCGCTCGCCACCGATGGCCGGCCGGACTACTGGCAGGCAGGCAAGAGCGTGGCGGTCATTCGCTCGATCGAGCCGGCCGGGGACATCGTGCGAGCATGCGCGGCGGCGCTGAGCGCCGACCTCGGTCGTGAGGCGAAACCATGACCACACCGCAGCGCAACAATCCGCTTCATGGCGTCACGCTCCAGATGATGCTCGAGCAGATGGTCGATCGATTTGGCTGGGAGGGGCTGGCGCGGGACGTGCCGCTTCGATGCTTCCTGGTCGATCCCAGCATGGCCTCGGCGCTCAAGTACCTTCGCAAAGCCCCGCGGGCCCGAAACAAAGTCGAGGAAGTCTACCTGCGCTTCGTGCGCAGCGGCCTGAAACGGCATCGATAACCGCTGCTTTGGCGAACTGGCCCTGGGGCCAGTTCGGGCGCCTCCGCTGGGACCCGTTGCGCTTGATGCCCCGACGGTTCTGGTCCAGATTCAGCCGTTTCCTACCGAAAACATTCGGAACAGGCAGTGGAGGCGGTCTTGGATTTTCTCTTTCTGGCGGGACTCATCCTGCTGGTCGTGGTGGGGGTGCCGGTGTGGGTGCTGGTGCACCTCGCACGGATCAGCGCGCGGCTGAGCCGCTTGGAACGCGAGTTGGCTCACCTGCGCCAGCGCTCAGCAGAGGGCTTGGCGGATGAGTTCCGGGCCCTGCGGCTCGGCCAGCACGAGGCCGCGCCGGCCCCTTCGGCCGCGCCCTCGACCCAGCCGCCCGCCGCGATGACCCTTGACGAGCCGCCACCGCCGCCGCCGCCACCACCACTACCATTGCCAGTCACTTCCCAGTTCGCATCCCCGGCAGCGTCATCCCCGCGCATCGATTTCGGCCGCATCGAGCAGCTGGTCGGAGGGGTGTGGCTGCAGAACCTCGGCGCGGTGCTGCTCCTGGTTGGGTTGTTCCTCATGATCGTGTGGGGCTATGGCACAAGGCGATTCGGTCCGCAGGTGCTCGTCATCGCCGGCGTGGCGCTCGGGTTGGCGTTCGCATGGCGCGGGGATCGAGTGGCGCGGCGGATGCCACGCTTCGGACATGGCCTCATCGGCACGGGGATCGGGGTCATCTATCTGACGCTCTATCTCGGATTCGTCCGCCTCCACGTGCTTGGCCCGGAGATCGCGTTCCCGCTGCTTGCGCTCGTCTCCTTCGGCTCGATCATGGCCGGACTGCACTACCGCGTGCAGCTGATTGGCGCGCTCGGAGTCGTCGGTGCGTTCCTCCCGCAGTTCCTGGCCGGCTGGCTCGGCATGGGTGGATTCCATCTCTCGTCGTGGATCCTGCTCGGGTACCTCGCGGTCGTGGACGTTCTGGTCTTCGTGCTCAGCGCGCGCGCGGGTTGGAGCGCGCTCGCGCTCGCCGCCCTGCTGCTGTCAGCCATGTCGTGGTCCGCGGCGTTCTTCGGGGTCCAGTGGGGCTGGGGACAGCAAATCGGCCTCAGCATACTGTTCACGGCCCTCGGGCTCGCGCCGTTGCGGCGGCTCGTCCGGGTCGAAGGGCCTGTGCGGGGGATCGATCTGGCCGTCGTAGCGGCCGCACCCCTGGCGTTGATGATCGCTTCCTCGCCGTTCTTGATGTATGGGAATCGCGAGTACGTCGGCATGCTGCTGTTCGCGCTCGCCGCCGTGTGGACGGCTGCGGCGTTGTGGGTCGACGTCCGGAAGCCCGAACGCGACCTGTGGATTCCGCTTACGGCCGCCGCCACGCTCTATGCCACGGCGGGCATCGCACGAGTGGCGGGGCTTGAGTACACGAGGTTGGCGTGGTGCGCCGAGGGCGCAGTGCTCCTGGCGCTCGGACTCCGGCCGCGCGCCGGGTGGCTGCGGGTCTGGGGCTCGCTGATCATGGCGGCGGGTGGATTCTGGTCGCTGGGCTACCTGATCAAGTCTTCCCCGGAATGGGGAATGCCGCCGATCCTCCACGCGGACGGCCTGCTCACCCTCGGCGAGATCGCTGCGGTGCTCACAGGATCGTTCATCCTGGCGCGCGGCCGTTCGCGGCTGACGTCGGACGAGCAATTCACGCCGGAGCTCTGGAGCGGATTCGGCAACCTGCTGCTGATGTTCTGGATCAGCGCCGAGGCGAGCGCCATTGCCTCAGCACTCGTGGATCCGCAGTCCGGTCTGCAGCACCTGCCCCCCGCGCTCGGAATCTCGCTCGACCAGCGGCGCACAGGCCTCGATTGGGCGATTCGCGGCGCGGGCTGGATGGCGCAGGCCGTCACGCTGGTGTTGATCGGGACGCGCGGCGAGCGTTCATTGCTGCGGATCGGCGGCCATCTCATCGGAATCCTGGCGATGTTCGTGACCTTGTTCCGGTTGTGGGCCGGGAACGACGGATGGGGACGCGACTGGATGCCGGTTCTGAATCCGTTATCGCTGCTCGGGCTCGGTGTCACCGTGGGCGCGTTCATGATCGCCGCTCGCCTCTCCGGGCGCCGATCGCATCTCGCGCCGGTGGAGGTGCGCGCTGCCGAGGTGTGGTGCGCCGCGGCGATCCTCGCATTGATGTCGTGGACCAGCCGTGAATCCGAGCACCTGACCACGATGGTCGCCGCAGGGGCCATCCCCGTGGCGACGCGCCGGCTGCAGGCATTGATGGCCGCGTGCACCAGCGGGGCTTGGCTGCTCGAAGCAGTGCTCCTGCTGGTTGCCGGCTGGTGGCGCGCTTCGGCGTTCCTGCGTTGGTCCGGCCTTGTCGTCATCGGGGTCACGCTGCTGAAATTCGTCGTCGTCGATCTCCAATCGGTCGACCTCTTCTGGCGATTCCTCACCGCGATCGTCGTGGGAGCCGCGATGCTCGGGATGTCCTATGTCTATCAGCGCCAGCAGGGACGGGCGAGAGAAGCCGAATCGGAGACGTGACCCGAGCCGAGGGCGGGCCGAACGAATCTGCTGACGCGAGTGGTCCCAGAGGCTATGCTCTCTCCGCCACGTTTCCGGGAGGCTCTTCCTCATGGCCTTGCTCCCACGCGTCGCGGTCGTCGCGGGCGCGCTTGCCGTCCTTCAGGCCGGTTGCGCCGAGAAGACCACGCGTCCGGCCATCACCGCCGTCACGCTGTCGTTGGCCACGTCTCCGGCGGGGGGCAATCCGTCTCAGCCGATCGTGGCCGACGTGCGTGTCCGCAATGTCGGCGATACACGCGTCTGGCATAGCGCAGGATGCGGCTGCGATCCCATCTCGCTCAGGGTGCTTGGGCCCGATGGGCTCGAGGTGTTGCTACGCGATCCCAAGGCCGTAGGGCCGGCGTGCCCGTGCTGGCTCGCTCCGCTCGAATCCAAGCAAAGCCTCGGCGGGAGTTCCGTACTCTTCACAGGGACCCTGTACGTGGCTGATGACCCGACCTGGCCTACGCCGACCTATGCCGCGCCACCGGGCACTTACACGGTGATCGCCCGTTTCGGCTATTCGACCAGCGTGCCGGGGGACTTTCATACGCTTGAACGACGGACGACGTTTGCGTGGGCGCCATGAAGCGCTACCGCTGAGCGGATTAGGCGGGCTCGACACGCGTCAGGACGGCGACGCGCACTGGGTCGCGGACCGGAGCCCCACCGTGTGTGAGTCTGAGCCACATCCACGGCAACACATGACGTCGCAGCCACGAGACTTCGCCCGCCAGCCGCTGCCAAGGATGCACAGGCGGAAGCGACGGCAACGGCTCACGCCATGTCCCGCTCGAGCCAGGCAACCCCAGGGCCTCGGCGAGCGCGTCGGCGATGAGCGCGTGCCCGGCGGCGTTGGCGTGGCACCGATCGTGGGTCCAATGTCGGGGATCGGTTGCGACGGCTGGGAGCGCGTCGAAATCCACCAGCAGTGTGCCGGTCTCGGCACATACGCGGCGTGTGCCGGCGTTCAGCGCCTTGATTCGCGGTGCGATCGGCCGCGAAACCGGCAAGAGCGGGGTTAAGTCGGGCAAGGTGAACGTCAAGACGACGGCACCTGTCGCAACACACGCTCGCTGTATCTGATGCATGTCGGCCAGCACGTCCTCGAGATCGAACCGCGGACGAATGACATCGTTCGTTCCAGAAAAGCAGGTCACGAGGTCGGGCTCGAGCGCAAGGGCCGGCGCCAACTGCTCATCCTTGATCTCTCGTGTGGTACGACCCCGCGCCGCGAAGTTCGCGTATTCGAGGCTGCCTTGCGCCGCGAGCCGCCTCGCGAGTCGCCAGGACCAACCGCGCCAGCCACCGTTCGGGTCGGGATCGCCGATCCCCTCTGTCGAACTATCCCCGATGGCGACGTATCGGCGGAAAGTCACGGGGAGCCGCGCATGCCCGGACACTAGCATGGTGGGCACCCGGGCGAGCGGGTTTCTGCAGCGCGGAAGATTGCTGCTGGCGTCTCCAACTCGATCCGGTTCGGACTCCGTAATCCAGAATTACCGCACGGTGTGAGTCCGTCCCGAAGTGGGATAGATGGTAGCTAGCGCGATTCTATTGGTGCCTGGGCTTCTGGGGCATGCCTGCGAGCATTGGTCTTGGTGAGTCCACGCCAAGCACGACCCTCTGGAGTCAGCGCGCGCGCCGGTAGTGCATGGCGACCGCGCCGCTGCGGAGCGGCTTCGCCGAGACCAACTCGAGCCGTCGCGTGCTGGGCAGCCCGCTCTCGTACAGGGTCGGGCCGTGGCCGGCGATCCTGGGGTGGACGAGAAATTTGTACTCGTCGATCAGATCCAGCCGGTCGAGCTCGGTCGCGAGCTTGCCGCTTCCGAGGAGTACGCCGTCTGGGGTCGCGTCCTTGAGCTTCTGTACGCCCGTGCGCAGGTCGTCGGCGATGTGGTGGCTGTTGGTCCACGGGAAGTCCTTTCGCGTCGAGGACACCACGTACTTCGGCTTGGCCTCCAGCTTGACCGCCCACTCGCGCATCGCCGGCGGTGCCTCCGCGTCGCCGCGGGCGACCGCTGGCCAGTAGCTCTCCATCATCTCGTAGGTGACGCGGCCCCACAGCATCGCCCCGCCCTCATCCATGAGACGGGTGAAGAAGGCGTGTGTCTCGTCGTCGGCGATTCCTTCCTGGTGGTCCACGCAGCCGTCCAGGGTGACGTTGATGCTGAAGGTCAAGAGTCCCATGGCGTCCTCCGTTTGAGCTTGTCTCGACTTAACAGTCGATGCTTCTCTTGTCGCGTTTGCGCTTCTTCACGTCCTGGTCCCGCATGGCAGCAAATCTCGCTGGCATCGGCCGAC
>DASTBI010000235.1 GCA_035712145.1 Candidatus Eisenbacteria bacterium
ACGCCGCGGGCGCTGCTGGTGCCGCATCTCGACCCGCGCCGGGCCGGTCCGGCGATCGCGCGCGGGTGGCTGGAGCTCGCCGCGGACGAGTCCACGCCGCTGCGGGTCATCGTCTACGGAGTCGGGCACTCGCTGTTCGGCGACCTGCTGGCGCTCACGCGCAAGCACTTCGAGACGCCTTTCGGCCGCGTGAGCTGCGACACGCGTTTCGTGGACGCGCTGGCGAGCAAGCTCGGAGATGCCGCGTACGCGTCGGAGCTGGCTCATCGCGACGAGCACTCGATCGAGTTCCAGACGCTCTACCTCAAGCATCGCTTCCCGCGGCGTCCGGTGGAGCTCGTTCCGATCCTGTGCGGTGGGTTCCACGCGCTCATGGATCAGGGACAGACGCCGCGGGACGTGCCGTTGCTCGAGACGCTGATCGCGGCGGTGCGCGAGACCGAGCGCGAGCTGGGTGGCGCGACCCTGCACGTCGCCAGCGTGGATCTCTCGCACGTCGGTGTGCGATTCGGCGATCCCGCTCCCGATGACCGGGTGTTAAAGGAAATCGACGAGAAAGACAACAAGGCACTGGAAGCGGCGCGGCGCGGAGACGCCGAAGGCTGGTATCAGTCGATCGCCGCGCACCGCGACTCCAGCCGCGTTTGCGGATGGGGCGCGACCTACGTGATGCTCCGCTGCTCCGAGCCCTCAGAGGGCCGGCTCCTTCATTACGAGGCTTCGCGTGAGAACGGCGGCTCCATCGTGAGCGTCGCCACGCTGGCCTGGCCTTGATTCTCCGGAGGTTCTTCCGATGGTGGCCACGCGCAACGTTCAGGTGAAGGACGGAGACGTCCTCCTCATGGTCGGAACCATGAAAGGCGCTTTTCTGCTGCGCTCCAACGGCACGCGCAAGCGCTGGGACGTGGGCGGCCCATACTTCCCGGGACATTCGGTGTACGCGATGGCCTACGACGACCGCGGCAGGAAGCCCACCCTGTGGGCCGGCACCAACAGCATGCACTGGGGCGGGGTGCTGCGCTCGAGCACGGACTTCGGGCGCAAATGGACGGAGCCGGAGAGCGCCAATGTGAAGTTCCCCACCGAGACCGGCGCCTCGCTGAAGCAGATCTGGAAGATCCGTCCCGGACGCCGCGAGGAGCCCAACACGGTCTATTGCGGCGTCGAGCCGGCGGCGCTGTTCGAGTCACGCGACGCCGGCGAGACCTGGATGCTCAACCGCGGCCTCTACGATCATCCGCATCGCGCGCGCTGGCAGCCGGGCGGCGGCGGACTCTGCCTGCACACCATCCTGCCCGACGCCACCGATCGCGACCGCATGTTCGTGGCGATCTCGACCGGCGGCGTCTACCGCACCGACGACGGCGGGCGCTCGTGGCAGGCGCGCAATCACGGCGTTCGCGCGCAGTTCCTTCCCGACCCCAACCCGGAATTCGGCCAGTGCGTGCACAAGGTGGTCGCGCATCCGGCGCGGCCCGAGCGCTTGTTCCTGCAGAACCACTGGGGCCTCTACCGCAGCGATGACGGCGGCGACTCGTGGAAGGACATCGCCCGCGGCGTGCCCTCGGACTTCGGCTTCTGCATGGCGATGCATCCGCACGATGACGAGACGGTCTACATCGTGCCGATCGAGTCGGACGAGTTCCGCTGCACGCCCGAAGGGAAGCTGCGGGTCTATCGCACCCGCAACGCCGGCGGCTCGTGGGAGGCGCTCACACGGGGACTGCCGCAGAAGGACGCCCTCGAGTGCGTGCTGCGTGACGCCATGTCGGTCGACCACATGAACCCTGCGGGGGTCTACTTCGGCACCCGCAGCGGCATGGTCTACGGCTCGCCCGACGGTGGCACGTCCTGGTCCAAGCTGATGGGCGGCCTTCCGCCGGTGGTCTCGGTCGAAGCCGCGGTCGTCGGTGAGCCGAAGTCGTCGGGCTCGCGGCGCAAGAAGAGCGTGGCCAAGACTTCACCGCGTCGCGCACCGGGTCGCTCGAAGTCGAGCCGGTCGGCGGGCCGCTCCAAGGCGGCCACGCCGCGCCGCGCGACCGCCCGGCGACCAAAGAAGAAGTGATCGCCTTCCAGATCCCGGGCTACCTGCGGTCCTTCACCGAAGGTCGCGGGCGCATCGAGATGGATGGCTCGTTCACGAGCGTCGGCGAGGCGCTCGAGCGACTCTGGGCCATCCATCCCGGCGTCCGCGATCGCGTGGTGACCGAGCAGGGTGAAGTCCGCCAGCACGTCAACGTCTTCGTCGGGAACGAGAGCATCCGCTTCACCGGCGGACTCGACACGCCGGTGCCCGAAGGCGCCGAGATCTGGATCGTCCCCGCCGTGAGCGGGGGATCCATTTTCTAGGATAATGATCACGTAGCCGTCTAAGCTCTGCGAGGGATTCGCGCTTGGGAGAAGACCATGTTGAGGTTTCTGGCCCTCCCGCTTGCGTTTCTTCTGGCTCCCCTTGCACAGGCCGGGGATTGCCAGAGGATTGAGTCTGGCGTGGATCCGGGCCTCGCCAACAACTACGGTGATGTGATCTTCGGCGAGGCGATTGGACAGACCTTCCGTGCCGACGGAAGGCTCATCGAGTCGATCACCGTATGGCGGGTCCCTTACCAAGACGTCAACGCGTTCGGGATGCATGTTTTCGTTACGGCGACAGACTCTCTGGGCCGACCCGATGAGACACGGATCCTGGCCAGCGGACCTGAGGTCTTTCATCCGAATGGCGACGGCGTCAATCCGACCGAATTCGAATTCGTCTTCGATCCGCCGCTGGCCCTTCCAAACCTAGGCAAGTATTACTTCGCGATTCAGTCGACACCCTGCTATGGAACCTGGAGACTTCTGGGCGTGGTGGGCATCGACCATTACCCGGAAGGCTACACTTGGCTGAATGGGAAGACGGATCCGGAGTTGTGTCCGTATCTCAATCCCCTTGCAAGACGCAGTAATCCCAATGCGGACCTTTGCTTCAGGATTCGCTACTGCGACTTCGCGACCCCCACGAAGAGGAGCTCATGGGGTGAGCTGAAAGTCATCTATCGATGACCACTCGACCCGCGCTCTGGAACTCGCCGACAGTCGCTGGTTTGTAAATCCTTACTGGCTCCGGGGCCAGCAAGGATTTACACAGCAGAGTGCCGCACGGCGTCGCGGCGACCAGCGAAGAAGAAGTGATCGCCTTCCGGATCCCGGGCTACCTGCGGTCCTTCACCGAAGGTCGCGGGCGCATCGAGATGGATGGCTCGTTCACGAGCGGAGGCTGAGGCGAAATCGCTTCGGACCGAGTTCACGAGGAACGTGCGGGGCATGTCGCCGGTCCTTAATTCTCCTACTGGCACCGGGGCCAGCGCCTAGCTAGCGGCAACCCCCTTCCGCTACGCTGCTTGCGCAATGGAAGAACATCCCGAGACCGGGAAGGGATGGGAAATCTTCAGGCGCCACCTCGCAGAGGGGTCGGTGGTGCTCGTCTCCACCGCGACGGTCGTTGCCCACATCGTCGGGGCTTGGTGGTTTCCGAGCACATTTTGGGGTGCTCACTTCTATCGGTTTCTGCCCTCGTTCGTTCTCCCCGGTGCGCTCGTCCTTCTGCTCATCGCGACGGCGACCATCTTCACCGCGCGCGCCTCCCTGATCGAAAGAGTACGCGGCTCTTCCATCTCGCGCATCGCCATCTGGTCAACCGTCGCGTTCTCAATGACTCTCTTCTGGCTCCTCCGCCTACGCCACGGCCTGTTGGGCGACTCCGCACCACTCAGCGCCAATCTTCCGCTCGGCGAGGCCTGGCATCCACGACAACCGCTCACCGCTTTTCTGCATCAGGCCGCATTCACTTTCGCTGAGAGACTTTTTCCGGAAGGCGCGGCGCTGCGGGAGTTTGCTTTCGACACCGTCGCGGTCGAGAGCGTCCTTCTCGGTGGTTGCTTCGTTCTCGGGGCTTTCCCTCTCGCAAAGGAGCTCCTGCGCAATCACGATGAAGGGCTGGCAACTGGCCCCCCCCCAGTTGGCTTAGCGGTCGCCCTTCTCTTGACGCAGGGCTTCATTCAGCTGTGTTGTGGTTATGTCGAGAACTACACTCACTTCTTCGTCGCACTGTTGTTCTACACGCTGCTGGGGCTGCGAGCAGCCAAGGGGCGCATTCCACTCATTGTTCCCTCCTGCATCCTCGCGGTCGCGATCGCTCTGAATCTCGCCGGGGCGATTCTAGTTCCCTCGTGGATTGTCCTGCTCGTCAGCGCCCGCCGAGCAGCGCGGCCTCTTGCGGCCATGGTGGACCGGGTCGCCAGTGCCGCGATCCTGGTGCTCGCATTTGTGATGATCGTCGTGCTCGCACCACAGAGCCACGGCGGTCTCGACTACATGGTGAATCTCGTTCTCAAAGGAGCCCAAGGATCCACTTCCTTGAGTGATCTGTTTTCCGTGCGACACCTGATGGACGTCCTGAACGTCCACTTGCTGATGGGTCCCTTCGCGGCCCTGCTCATGGTCCCTTTGCTCGCGGTGATCGCGCCACGTGGAATCGATAGGGGCGGTGCCTTCCTCTTCGCCGCCGCCCTTCCAGCTCTTTGGACTTCATGGAGCTTCGCGGACCCATTGCAGGGTTTCCCTCGTGACTGGGACATCTTTGCTTCCTTCGGGCCCTTGTACACCGCGACTGGGATCTACATTGTCTCCACAGTCATCGCTGGAACTCGTTTGAGCCGACTCTTCGCTCTGGCGGTTGTCGTCTCGCTCTTTCACACGGTCCCTTGGATCGCACTCAATACGTCGGAGACTCTCGCATTGGAGCGATACAAGACGTTCAAACTGACCCGTGGACGCGCGGAAGCGGTCGTGGGTCAGTGGTACCTGGCTCACGCCGACACGACCCAGGCAAGGGAGTGGCTCGGGAAGGCGATCCAAGCCAACCCTGGCAACAATATGGCCCGCTACCACCTGGGGATCATCGCTCGCCAGGAGGCACGCTATGCGGAAGCGGTGGATCACTTCGGCATCGCCTACAAAGTGCGACCCGACCGAGAGGACTACCGTCTCGCACTCATCGACGCTCTCGTGCTTGCGGGGGAAGACGG
>DASTBI010000236.1 GCA_035712145.1 Candidatus Eisenbacteria bacterium
GTGCCGCGTGGAAGCTGCAGCGAGCGGAGCTGCGACAGACATCGCTCGAGGAGCCGGCTCTCGCGCATGACCTTGTCGGCGGCGAACGGCCCGACGGTCGCTCTCTCGCGCGCCCTCACGCTCCAGAAGTCGAGCGCGACCAGCAGGACCAGCAGCACGAGCAGGGGCGCCCGGAGCGCGGGCCATCGGAGCGCCAGCCGCTCTCCCGCGCCCGCGCACGCCCAGCACAGTCCCGCCCACGGCAGGTAGGCGTAATAGAGGTAGGTGTGATGAGCGAGGGGAAGCAGTGGCGCGAGCATCGCGAGGAACCAGACCACGCCGGCGGCCTCCGGGTGGGGTGGCGCCTTGCGCGCGATCCAGAGCAGGGTCGCCAGCAGCAAGGCGACCACCGCTCCGACCGGCAGGGCAGAAGGGTTCGCGATGGCATGAAGGTCGGGCACCGGCACGTGCGGGCTCACGCACCAGCTCAGGTAGGTGGCCAGGTTCACGATCAGGAAGCCTGGCGAGAAATCGAGCGAGTAGGCTTCGCCGCCGACGTAGTCTCCCGACCGAAGGACCGCGACGAAGGCCACCATGAACGCGAACATGAGTGCGGTCTGCGGCACGATCTTTCGCCACGGCTGCGGCCGGGCGTTCCCGAGGTTGGCGGCGATGAACACCACCGGCAGCAGTACGGCGTTCTCCTTGCTCAGCGTCGCCGCGATGCCCGTCGCCGCCCCGGCCCACAGCAACGGGGTCGAGCCGCGCTCGAGACCCACCAGCCAGAGCCAGAAGGCAGCGAGGGAAACCACGGTGACCTGAATCTCCTGGATGTCCGACGCCCAGTGGGTGGGCGTGAACGCGATCGGCGTGGCGGCGAAGAGCAAGGCTGCAACCAGCGAACCGGCTGGTCGGAGACCAAGCCGGCGGCCGATCGCGGCGACCAGCGCCGCGCTCATCAGATGAAGCACGAGGTTCACGGCGTGGTAGGGGAGCGGATTGAGCCCGAACAGCGCATGCTCCACACGCCAGGTAAAGCCCATCGAGAGCGGGCGGACGGGCGGCCATGGGGTCGGCGCGAGCCCCATCGCGCGGGCGAGGAACGTCACGTCATCCTGGGCGAAGAAGGTGCGGAGCGCCGGCCAGTGGACGATCGCACCGATCGCGAGCAAGATGGCCAGCACGAACGGCCACCACGCGCGGTCGCTCGACCCGAACGCCTTCGCGGAATTGGCCGCCAGCGTCTTCTCCAGCCTCGGCCGACCACGTCTGGGGGAAACGCTCCCTCGCGCCATGACCACGGGGGATTCTAGGCCAACTCCATGTCGACGGTTCGATCCTTTCACTCCTTGGCTTTGGCCACACGATGCGGAAGTGGCTGACCACCGCGATCGGCATGGTTCTCGTTGCGTCCGCAGCGTGGGTGCTCGCTCAGCGCGACGAGAGCCAGCCGGTGCGCACCGCCACTCCTGAAGGGACCGAACCCTCGCGGACCGTGACCTGGAGCCCGCCCATCGAGGTCGAGACCGGGGAGGCGATCGTGGGGCCGTGGCGGGCGAACGCCTCGAGCTGGCGCTACGTGGACGATCCCACGGTGGCCATGGTTCGCGATGGTCATGTTGGTGTCGCTTGGGTTGATCAATCCCAGAAGGACATCTTCTTCGAAGTCTACGAGCCCGGCGGATCGCCCGTCCGACAGCCGGTCAATGTCTCGAAGAGCCCGCACATTTTCTCGTGGCTTCCGCGGGTGGCGATGACCTCGGACCCGCCGCGCCATGTGTATGTCCTGTGGCAGGAGATCGTCTTCTCGGGAGGCTCGCATGGCGGCGAGATCTTCTTCGCCCGGTCCACCGATGGAGGACGAACGTTCAGCCGTCCAATCAATCTCTCCAACACGCCTGCAGGTGACGGCAAGGGACGATTGAGTCGTACCTACTGGCACAACGGCAGTCTCGACCTCGCCGTCGCGCCGGACGGGACGCTCCATGCCGCCTGGACCGCGTACGAGGGACTGCTCTGGTTCAGCCGGTCATCGGACGGCGGTCGAAGCTTCTCGGCGCCGCATGCGGTGTGGGGCCGGCGAGGAGAAGGCCCCGCGCGGGGGCCCTCCATCGGCGTGGGGGACTCTGGCCATGTCGTTCTCGCCTGGAGCGTGGGCGACGATCCGGAGGCGGACATCCGCCTGGCCAGCTCCAGAGACGGCGGGCGGTCGTTCGGCGAGCCGCGGGTGCTCTTTCCAAGCAGAGGCCATGCGGATGCTCCGAAGGTTGCCCTGGATCGCGGCGGCATCGTCCATCTGGTCTTTGCCGAGAGTTCCGATGGACCTGGCGGCCGCGACCACATCCGATACGCACGGTCCTCGGCCGGCGGGCGCACCTTCGAGGCCGCTCGGCGGATCTCCGATCCGAGATCGGAGAGCGCGAGCTATCCCGCGTTGAGCCTCGATGAGCGGGGCAATCCGTACGTGACCTGGGAGCTCTTTCCCGATCGAGGCGGCCGCTCACGAGGACTCGGCTTCACCCTGTCCCGCGACGGCGGGAAGTCCTTCTCGGCGCCCACGGTGATTCCCGGCACCGATCATCCCGGCCTCGGCTTCAACGGCAGCCGTCAGGGACTGCTGATGCGGAAGCTGGCGGTCGGCGGGAATGGCTCGATCGCCGTCGTGAACAGCACGTTCAGTGAAGGCCGCAGGAGTCGAATCCTGCTCTTCCGCGGCAGTCGCGCCGCGAAGTGATGGGACTACTCTTTCCCGTCCTCACCGAGCAGCCGGTACCACCACCACGCGAGACCCGCCGCTTCCGGCAAATCGCGGGTGAGGAACCCGAGAGGATCGCTTCGCCATGGCTGGGGCTCCACATGCCTGAGCCCCTCCAGCACCAGGACGTGAGCAGGCTGATGCGGGCGTGCGAGCTCCGCCAGACGGTGCGACTCGCTCGCGGGAAAGGTGCCGTCGTTGAGATCGTGAACCAGATGCACACGCGCGCGCAGCGATCCGAATTCGCGCCGGCCTGGCGAGAGCTCCGCCATCCGGGCCAGTAGACCGCGAGGAGTCCGCTCGACGAGGCGCGGAACCTCCTCGGGGCTCGCGGTCTCGAACAGGTCGTAGATCAGGCGACCTTCGGGGCTCAACGAATCCGCCAGATCGGCGACCGGAGCCCGGGCGTCCGCCAGCCTTCGCTGGGCCATCGCCTCGAGCACGCGAACGTCCTCGGGGTCATCGAGGAACTCTTCATACGTCCGAAGGAACACGAGCTGCCCGTACGGTTCGGCCTTCACCATGCGCAGACGCCCGCGGTGAAAGGTACGCCCGGTGGCCAGGAAGCGCAGCGCGGTGTCGAGATCGGCGTAGGCGCCGACCCCGGCCACGAACGAAACTCGTTCGGCGCGCACCGGATCGAGCGCAACGAGCATGGCGATCCCACCGGCGTAGGAGATCCCGAACACGCCGGCTCGGCCATGCGGCGCGAGGTCGGGCCTGGACGTCACCGCGTCGAGCGCGGCCGACAGCTCGCGAACCTGGTCGGGATGCACGCGCAGGGTGCGGAAGGAATGAAGGTCGGGGACCACCACCGTGAACCCCGCTCGCGCGAGGCACTCCGCGAAGGGCGGCACCAGTGGGTTTTCCTTCCCGTCTTCGACCAGACCCGGGACGAGGATCACTGGCGCCCGTTTCCTCCCGGTCGCGGGGCGGTAGAGATCCGCGGCCAGCTGCGCCGGTCCGTACTCGAGCGTGATCGTGCTGCGCTGCGGAGCCGGTGTGGCGCGCCTCAACCACGACTGGGGGCCCGGCCTGCGCAGCTCGTCGAGGATGCGAACCGCGAGCGTGAGTCGCGCCACCCGTCCGGTGCTCCACGCCCAGACGGCCGCCGCCGCGAGCAGCGTGACGATCAGAAACAGTGACATACTGCGCCGCATGACCGTGCCTTCCTGGCGAAAGATTCTCTACGCGTCGGGCTCGCTCGGCGTGGCGCTTTCCTATCAGGCGTTCGGGACGTACATCCAGTTCCTCTACATCGACATCCTCGGCCTCAAGGCTTCGCTCGTCGGGCTGGGCTGGAGCCTCTACGGGATCTGGAACGCGGTCAACGATCCGCTGGCGGGCCATCTTTCGGACCGCACGCGCAGTCGCTGGGGACGTCGGAGGCCCTGGATCGCCGGTGCGTTCATTCCGCTCGGCCTGTTCTTCTACCTGGTGTGGGTGCCGCCGTCGCCACTCCTCGAAGATGGCTCGACGCCGCTCTTCGTCTATTTCATGGGGACGATTCTCCTCTTCGATCTGTTGTGGACGATCGTCGTCATGAACTGGTCGGCTGTCTTTCCCGAGATGATCCCCGATCCGCACGAGCGCGCGGGAGTGTCGGGGTGGCGGCAGCTCTTCTCGGTCCTCGGACTGCTCGTCGGCGTCGCTTTGCCACCCGTGCTGGTCGGCGCGGACTGGAGCGGGCGCGGATCCATGGCAATCCTGCTCGCGGTGGTGACGTCACTCTCGTTCGGTCTCGCGCTGCTGGCGATTCGCGAGCGGCCGGGTGGCGCGAAGCAGACTCTCGGCTTCGGGCGAGCGATGCTGGCTTCGTGGCGCAGCCGGGCATTCCGCTGGTTCCTGGTGGCCAACGTGCACAAGGAGCTCATCTACAGCCTGCTGACCGCGACGGTGCCGTTCTGGGCGAAGTACGTGCTGCGCATCCAGGGCCCGGTCACGGTCCGCGGATTCTCGCTCGCGCCCGAGCTGCAGAACTCGCTCCTCCTCGGCACGGCCTTCATCATGACGCTGCCCGCGCTCCCGCTGTGGACGGCCGTGGCGCGGCGCCTGGGAGCCCGCCGAGGCTGGCAGCTCGCGCAAGCGGCCTTTGCCCTCGCCATGATCGCCGTGTTCCTGTCCCGCGACTTCTTCCAGGGGGTCGCTTCGATGGCGCTCGCCGGCCTCGGCCTCGCCGGCCTTCTGGTCTCGCCGGACCTGCTCATCTCGGATGTCATCGACGAGGACGAGACCGTCACCGGGGTTCGCCGCGAAGGGATGTACTTCGGGCTCAACGGTTTGATCATCCGCTTCGCGTTCACGCTGCAGGGCTTGACGACCGGATTGATCCTGCACGTCACTCGCTACGTGGGAGCGTCGCCCCAGAACCTGTATCCGGTCCAGCCCGAGGCGGCGCTGCTCGGCATCCGCACCCTGATGGCGCTGCTACCGATTCTGGCATCGCTCGTGGTCATCGCGGCTCTGCAGGGTTACCCGCTCCACGGCGAGCGTTATCGCAGGATGCGGGAGACCCTGGGGCGGATCCGCG
>DASTBI010000237.1 GCA_035712145.1 Candidatus Eisenbacteria bacterium
CATGCTGGTGGCGCTGTTCTTCGTGTACCGCAGCTTCTACGGCATGCGGATCGGTGGCAGCAGCGCCAAGGAGAGCCATGCGGCTCCGGTCGGCGTTCCTTCCACGGGCGCCGCCGAGGTGACGCGCCGCTAATCGAGGGCATCACGGTCGCTGACGCGGCACGGCAAACCGTTCGAGGCGTTCCGGGCAACTGCCGGAGCGCCTCGTTTGTTGAGCGACGACCTGACGTTGGATGACCGGCCGACGCGGCGTGCGCTCCGTGGTGCCCGGAGCTTCACGACGCGCCGTTCCGGATTTGCGACTACTGCTCGCAGACCAGGTTGGTCAGCGTGGTGCAATCTCTCCGATCGCTCGACAGGATGCAGTGGACGTTCGAGCCGGTGTATTCGCACTTGTAGTGATTGCCTTGAGCCGGCACGCACACGCTGCGGTTGCAGGGCACCGCATAGGCCGGCTTCACGGCCACATCCGACAGCTTTGAAAGGTAGGGCGTCTGAGAACCGGGCACTGACGGACGGAGCGTGCCCAGCACCAGCGTTCCCAGAGTCAGGAGCAGCAACGCTCCGAGCGTCAGGCGGATGGATCTCTTCATGGCTTCCTCACTTTTCACGACCCGTTGGCCTCGCGACCGGGTGTGGGTCGATCGCGACCCGGTCGTCGCCGGCGGCACCACCGGCATTCGCGGTCTCGCCGCCGAGCCACCCGTGCGTCACGCGAGGCAGCCGGTCGGAGTAGACGAAGCGGGAGGAGTGCTCCATGTCGTGGCACTCGACGCAGACACGCTCGGGCACGGCGCGCTGGATGTTGGCCGCGGCGGGCGCTTCGACGTGGCGCCCGCCCGGGCCGTGACAGCTCTCGCATTGGACGTTGGCGAGCGTCTCGTCACCGGTGCCCATGCGGAAACCGCGCGTGGCCCCGTAACCGACCACGTGACACGAGACACAGCGAGGCTGGAACTGGCGATGCTGGTCGAGCAGCGTCTTGTACGCGCGGGCGTGCGGGGTGCCCTCCCACTGGGCGAACTGCGGCTGGTGGCAGGTCGCGCACCGCTCGGCCCCGACGTAACGGCCGCTCATGCGTTCGTCGTCGCCGCCGAAGGGAGGACGGACTCCGGCCTGGACGTCCTCGAGGGTCCCGACCTGCTCGTAGAACCGGCCCAGCGCGCTCCGGATCGAAGGCTCGTCCGGAATGGCTTCATCGAGCCAGTGGTCCTCGAACTCGGCCGAGACGATCCGCCCTTGGCGGCCGAGCCCGATACGCGCGCTGGAGAATCCGTAGTTCTTGAGCGAGGCGTAGAGGACCAGCGTCTTGCCGACGAATCCCGAGGCGTCGTCGCGGCGGAGCGTCCCTTGCCCGTCGATCGTGTCGAGCCTCGGCCACGCGGGGTCGCTGGAGATCACGAGGTCGAGCCCCTTGCATTCCCGCACCAGCCGGCGAATCGTGCGGGGTGAGAGGCGACCGAGGGCCACGACCAGATCGGCGGATGGCCGGAGCGCTTCGACCTCGCGACACAGCGTCGCGGCTGGGTCGTCGATCGTCACCTGGAGGACGTTTCGCTCGTACGAGGCGTCACCGCTGCGCGGCGGTTCGAAGACTCCGATGATGCCGATTCGCCGGCCGCCGCGGCTCACGATCCGCCGTGCAGGGGCGATGGCGCCGCCGTCGGCCTGGACGTTCGAGCTCAGGTACGGCGTGTGGAGGCCGCGCGACATCGATCGGAAGTGCTCCAGCCCCGAAGCCAGCTCGGTGGTCCCGATGGCCGCGGCGTCGTACTTCATCAGGTCCATCGAGCGCAGGTAGAACCCCTGCTCGTGGAGACTCAGGGCGTCGGCCGGTTGCCCGTGCTTCGACTTGATGAACGCGCTGCCGGCGTCGAGCAGCAGCAGCGGGTCGCCGCGACCTCGGAGTCTGTTCAGCACGGTCGCACGGCGCGCCAAACCGCCGGATTGATTCACCTCGCAGCCGCAGTGCTCCAGGAAGCCGAACGACTCGCCGGTGTAGGCCACCGTCAGGTACTGGACGGCGGGCCCCGCAACGGGGTTCGGCGGGATTCTCTCGAGGGGCGCGAGCCGCTCGATCGGAAGCGCCGCCCTACCTTGCACGTAACGATGGCGAACGTCGTTCCAATCCGCGGAAGCCGACCGGGAGAGCGCCGGCCAGATCGATGGCGCCGAGCGCGAGCTAAAGAGAACCCTGATCACGTCGTCCAACCCACGCTCTTCCCCACTCGACTCGCGCAGCTGGAGGTCGAGGTACAAGGCTGCCAAGGGCGACACCAGCTCGCGAGCGATTCGACCGTCATCGCCGGCTTGATAGACGCGCTCGAGGTCGTGCTCCGAGCTTCGAGCCTCGAGCGCATCGAAGTACCCCGCCACCAGCTGCTCGAGGGCGTCCTGCTCGGACCACAACCCGGCGGCCGCCACCGAGCGGCATGCGTAGAGGCCGCGAAGGCCGTCGACCAGCCAGAAGTCTTCCGGCCGCTGGAAAGTGGTCCGGTAGGGCTCGTACACCAGGTAAGCGTCGAGCAGCCGCTCGGCGAAACGCCTCACATGACCCGGAGTGGCGGGCGCCAGCGTTCCGCCCTGACCGTTGGCCCACGCGTCCCCGAGCAACTCGTCCCCGGTCGACGCGGCGGGGACGACGAGCGTTTGATAAGCGGGACCGAGGCCGCGAGGGAAGCGGTGATGGAGGAAGCGGGCCACGCGCTCGAAGCAGCGCTCGAGCGAGTCCCGCTCCGGCCGCGCGATGCCCTCCTCGAACGCGCAAGCGAAGGTCGTCCGACCCACCACGAACGAACGATGGTCGAACCGGCCGAGGCCGATGGTGCCGGCGATCAAGTCTTCTGCGACATCGCGCTTCGACAGGCCGACGCGCCATCGACCTCCTTCGCGCCGCCAAGGCGTGACGGAGCCCCATCCTGGCGGCAGAACGAACGCAACCTCCGCTCGCCGCAGGCGTGGCGCTGGCTCGGGCACCAGAAAGATGTTTCGCCCGGTGAAGAGTCCGAATCGAGGATCGAGCGTTCCGAGGCTGGTCCCGCTGAAACCGACGTGCGAATCGCCCTGACGGTGACGGACTCGCACCGCGTACGAGAGGTGGATTTCGCGCGGGAGTGGACCTGCGATCGCGACCCGTGCGACCTGGACCGGTCGATCCGGCTTCCCGGCCGTTGCCCAGTCGACGCGCGGAGCGAATCCCTCGCGCGCGGAGGGCGACATCGTCAGATCGACTGGAGCCAGGAGCTCGCGGGCGGCGTGGCCGCGGAGCACCAGCGAGTCCCGAGAGAATCCGATCAGGGTCATGTCGACGCGTACGGAGTCCGACGCGGGATCGGGGATCGAAACCGTATAGGAGACGCTCGGCGTGTCCCCGCAGCCGGTCCCTACCAGGGCGAGGAGCGCGAGAACCAGAGAGCGGGCGCGCATGAACATGCCGTCTGCCCAGCACGCGCCGGGCCTCGCATCGCGTTGAAGCTTCTTCTCGTTCCCGGAGGCCCCAGCGACGTCCATTGGGACTGCGTCGCGAGACCCCAAACCGGGCGCGAGGCACCCGAGCGATCCGCAGTCTGTGCGCGGACGCCAAGCAGCCTGTCGAGCGAGGCCAGCGCCAGCAAGCCGGTCACCTTGTCGGCCAGGCCGCGAGCACGGCAGAGCAGGCGTACGATGACCTCCTCCCCGAAACGGGCAGACGACTCCTGCTCGCCGCCTCCGGACGCACAAACGCCTCTATTCGCTGTCATGCGAAATTCCGGCCGGGAAAGGCCAAAGGAATTTCCTGCCGGCGGCGTCAGCCCCCCATGAGCGGACGGGCAACACGGGTCGACAGGGGCTGTCTCGCGATGCTCGTCGACGGGGCCGACTTCGGGCTAGGGGTCGAGCCGGCGTGCCGGGCGCAGTCCCAGCCGCTCCCCGCTCGACGCGGAAAACCACAAGCGCCAGGCGATGCGCAGCCGCCTGGGATCCATATCCCAGGCGGCCCCGCGCGACACGAACTTCGTAGGGT
>DASTBI010000238.1 GCA_035712145.1 Candidatus Eisenbacteria bacterium
GACTCGATCCGACGGTCGGGCACGAGCCACATGGCGACGACCAGGGCGTAGAGCGCCACCGAGATCCAAGGACTCACGAAGGCCAGGGGCGTCGCCAGCGTATAGGCCGCGAGCGACGTCCTGCCCTTGAAGTCTCTCCCGATCGCGGCCGCCAGCCTCGAGTCAGGGCCTTCGTGGCGCACGATCGTCGTAGCCAGGATGGTGTAGGCGATCGCGGCCATCAGGAGGACCATGCCGTAGGCCGCGGTCGGCAGCGGGGCCAGGCGGGTCTCGCTCATCCATCGCGTGGTGAAGGGGACCAGCGAGAGCCAGAAGAGAAGGTGCTGGTTCGCCCAGAGGATCGTCCCGTTGACGCGGCTCGTGATGTGCAGCATGTGGTGGTGGTTGTTCCAGTAGATCCCGAGGATGACGAAGCTCAGGAGGTAGGTCCACAGCTCGTGCCACACGGAGCGCAGCGCCGCCCACGTCGCTTCATGGGGTACGCGCAGCTCGAGCACCATGATCGTGATGATGATCGCGATCACGCCGTCGCTGAAGGCTTCGAGGCGGCTCTTGGTCATCCGCGGCGGGTCTCCACGCCGGGGAATAGAGCCGGTTCGCGGCTTGCGCGCAAGCCTTTGCCGGCCATCGCCGCCGTCGCTACACTGCGCCGCCCATGCTCAAGACCAGCCCCTTCCATTCGCGCACAGCACCCCTGGTGCGCGCGCAGACCTGGCGCCGCTGGGCCGGGTATCAGATGGCGAGCGCGTACGACCCGCACCCGGATCGCGAGTACGCGGCCATCCGCAATGCGGCCGCGCTGATCGACGTCTCGCCGCTCTACAAGTACCGGCTGACCGGTCGCGATGCCGCGCGGCTCCTGGACCGCATGATCACCCGCGACATGACCAAGCTGGCGGTCGGGCAGGTCTACTACACGCCGTGGTGCGACGCGCACGGCAAAGTGATCGATGACGGCACCGTCAGCCGCCTCGACGAAGGCACGTACCGCCTGACGAGCGCCGACTCTTCGCTGCGCTGGCTTCACATGAACGCAGTGGGCATGGACGCGGCCATCGAGGACGCCTCGGAAAAGCTCGGCGCGGTGTCCCTCCAAGGTCCGCTCTCGCGCGACTTGCTGCAGACCCTGACGCCGGCCGATCTCTCGAAGCTCAAGTACTTCCGCCTGGTCGAAACTCAGGTGCGCGACATCCCGGTGACCGTCTCGCGCACCGGTTACACCGGCGATCTCGGCTACGAGATCTGGGTGGACACGGGCCGCGCCGAAGCGCTGTGGGACGCCCTGATCACCGCGGGCACGCCCTACGGCATCGTTCCCGCCGGCGTGTGGGCGCTCGACATCGCGCGCATCGAGGCGGGTCTCATCATGCTCGACGTCGACTACTTCTCTGCCCACCACGCCTTGATCGAGGCGCGCAAGTCGTCGCCCTACGAGATCAACCTCGGCTGGGCGGTGAGCGCCAAGAAGGGGCCTTTCAACGGGCGCCGCGCGCTGGCCGCCGAGCGGGCGCGAGGACCGGCGTGGAACTTCGTGGGGCTCGAGATCGACTGGGAGTCGTTCGAGCAGCTCTTCCGCGCGCATCACCTGCCGCCCCATCTGTCGAACGTCGCGTGGCGAGCGAGCGCGCCGGTCTATCGCGACGGCACGCAGATCGGCTACGCCACCAGCGGCTGCTGGTCGCCGCTGCTCAAGAAGTCGCTGGCACTCGCGCATCTGCGCGCGCCGCACTTCACGGCCGGCACCGCGGTCGAGATGGAGATCACCGTCGAGCACCAGCGCCTGAAGGCCGCCGCACGGGTGCGCAAGCTGCCCTTCTACGACCCCGAGCGGAAGAAGGCATGAGCAACCACCGCTACGACGTGATCGTGGTCGGCGGCGGCCACAATGGACTCGTCGCTGCGGCCTACCTGGCGCGCGCGGGCAAGAAGACGCTGGTGCTCGAGCGGCGTCCGGTGCTCGGCGGCGCGGCGGTGACCGAAGAGGTCTTCCCCGGCTTCAAGTTCTCGGTGTTCTCCTACGTGGTGAGCCTGTTGCGCCCCGAGATCATCCGCGACCTCGATCTGCCGGCGCACGGACTCCAGATCCTGCCGCTCGAGAGCACGATCACGCCGATGGAGAACGGCGACTATCTCGGCTCCTGGGCCGATCCCGACGAATCGCGCCGCGAGCTCTGTCGCCACTCGCCGCGCGACGCCGACGCGATGGTGCTGTTCGGGCGGCTCATGCACCACATGGCGATGGCGGTGAAGCCGATCCTGGGCATGGTGCCGCCCGATCCGGCCTCGCTCGCGCCGTCCGAGCTGGCGGGTCTGCTCAAGCTCGGCGGGCACTTCCGCTCGCTCGGCGCCGAGCGCTTCCACGCGCTCCACAAGCTGATGACGATGAGCAGCGCGGATTACCTCGACGAGTGGTTCGAGTTCGACACGCTGAAGGCCACGAAATCGGCCAGCGGCATCATCGGCACCTTCCTCGGGCCGCGCTCGCCGGGCTCGGCCTACGTGCTGCTCCACCACTACATGGGGGAGATCGACGGCGCCTTCCGAGCCTGGGGCTTCCAGAAGGGAGGCACGGGGGCGATCAGCAACAGCATCGCGAGCGCCGCGCGCGCCTTCGGCGCCGAGATTCGCACCGGCGCCGGCGTCGATCGCGTCACGACTCGGGGTGATCGCGTCACCGGCGTGGCGCTCGAGAGCGGCGAGGAGATCGCCGCCGACCGCGTGGTCTCGGGGCTCGATCCCCGGCTCACGTTCACCCGGCTGCTCGATCCCAAGTCGCTTCCTTCCGACGTGGTCGACGGCGTGCGGCGCTACAAGTTCCGCGGCTCGTCGGGCAAGGTGAACCTGGCGCTCTCGGGACTGCCGAACTTCAGCTGCCTGCCCGGCAACGGCCCGCACCTGCGCGGGGCGGTCTCGATCAGTCCGACGATCGACTACCTGGAACGCGCCTATGACGACGCCAAGTACGGCGAGTTCTCCGCGCACCCGTACATGGACATCGTGATTCCATCGATGATCGATCCGGGAATGGCTCCGCCCGGGAAGCACGTGATGAGCATCTTTGTCCAGTACGCGCCCTATGCGCTGAACGGCGGCTGGAACGACGCGCGGCGTGAGGCGTTTGGCGACGCGGTGGTGAAGACGCTGGCGCGGTACGCGCCCGACATCGAGTCGCTCATCCTCCACCGTCAGGTGCTGACGCCCGCGGACATCGAGCGCATCACCGGGCTCAGCGAAGGCAACATCTTCCAGGGCGAGCTCGCGCTGCAGCAGCTCTTCTTCCTGCGTCCGGTGCCGGAGTGGGCGAAGTACCGGACCCCGATCCACGGCTACTGGCAGTGTGGCGCCGGGACGCATCCGGGCGGCGGCATCATGGGCGCTTCCGGGCGGCTGGCGGCGCTCGAGATGCTGAAGGACGGACGATGAGCGAGCGCTTCGACGCGATCGTGGTGGGCGCCGGGGTCAACGGTCTGGTCGCCGCTTCGCTCCTCGGACGAAGCGGGCTCCAGGTGCTGCTGCTCGAGCGCGGCGAAGGGGTTGGCGGGCAGAGCGCGCTGACCGAGTTCGCGCCCGGCTTCCGGGTCGCGCCGCTCGCCGGCGACGCCGGATGGGCGCCGCCTTCGATCATCGAGGGCCTCGGGCTCGGCGCCATCGAGCAGGCCGAGGACGGCGCAGGCGTCACGGTCGTGGACGAAATGGGCCAGTGCCTGTCGATTCCACACGACGCGCGTCGCGCCGCGGAGGCGATCCGCGCCCGCTCGCAGAGTGACGCCGCCAAGTGGCCGGCGTTCACCACCCGGCTTGGGAAGCTGGCCGGATTCCTCGAGGCCCTCTACCAGGTGCCGGTGCCGGACATCGACGCGCGCTCGCTCGACGACTTGCTGCCGATGGTCGGCGTGGGGCAGAAGTTCCGCGCGCTGGGACGGGTGGACATGATCGAGCTCCTGCGCACGCTTCCAATGTCGGTGTGGGAGCTGGCCGACGACTGGTTCGAGACGCCGGCGCTCAAGGCCGCGGTCGCGGCCGGCGGAATCCAGGATGTGCAGCAAGGCCCGCGCTCGGGCGGCACCGGATTCGTGCTGCTCCATCACCTCGTCGGCGCTCCGGCCGGCTCGGTGCGAGGCCGCCGGCCGTGGCGGAAGAGCCCGGGAGCGTTCGCGCGCGCGGTGGAGAACGTCGCGCGGCGGACCAAGGAAATCACCATCCGAGCCGGGGCCAAGGTGTCACGCCTCCGGATTCAGGATGAGGCGGTGCTGGGCGTTGTCCTGGAGAACGGGGACACCTTCGATGCCAAGACCGTGATTTCGACCGCGGATCCCGCGCAGACCTTCCTCGACTGGATCGACCCCGTCTGGCTCGATCCCGAGTTCATCCACGCGGTGCGGAACATTCGCTACCGCGGCTGCACCGGGCTCGTGCTCTACGCGCTCGACGCCCCGCCCACCATCCCTGGCCTCGCGCAGGACGCGCTCGCCGGGGTGGTGAGCCTGTCGTCCCGTGTCGAGTCGATCGAGCGGGCCGCCGACGCCGCCAAGTACGGCGCCCTCGCCGAAACGCCTCACATCGAGCTCTCGATGCCGACGGCGCTGTGGCCCGACGAGGCGCCTTCGAGCAAGCACATCCTCGTGGCGCGGGTGCAGTACGCGCCGTATCGTCTGCGCCAGGGCGCGTGGGACGCGGCGCGCCGGGATGCGCTCGCGGAGACGGTGTCCCGAGCCATCGAGCGGGTGGCGCCGGGGTTCGGCTCGCGGGTGCTCCATCGGGCGGCGTGGACGCCGCGGGATCTCGAGGAACGCTACGGTCTGCACCAGGGCGCCATCTCGCACGGCGAGCTGGCCCTCGACCAGATCCTGTTCATGCGGCCGGTCGCCGGCTGGGGCAAGCACCGCACGCCGATCGACGGGCTGTATCTGGGCGGCGCCGGCGCTCACCCCGGACCGGGCGTGCTGGGCGGGCCGGGCTGGCTGGCGGCCAGGCGGCTGCTGAAGGATCGGAAGGCAAGGTCATGAGCGACTTTCATCGCACCACGACGAGCTTCAAGCAGGGCTCCCGCACGATGCCGGGGGAGGTCTACACCTCGCCGCAGATCCTCGCCGAGGAGAAGGAACGGATCCACGCCCGCACCTGGAACTGCGTCGGACGCTCATCGCGGATCGAGCAGCCCGGCCAGTACTTCGTCGCCCAGATCGCCGGCGAGTCGATCATCGTCCTGCGCGATCGCAAGAACGCGCTGCGCGCCTTCTTCAACGTCTGCCGCCATCGCGGAACCCGGATCTGCATGGAATCGTCGGGCCAGTTCGGCGAGACCATCCAGTGCCCTTATCACGCCTGGACCTATCGCACGGACGGTGAGCTGATCGGTGCGCCGCACATGCAGGATGTCGAGGACTTCGAGAAGAGCGAGTACCCGCTTCATGCGGCTGCGATCGCGGAGTGGGAAGGCTTCCTGTTCGTGAACATCGCGCGCGATCCGGAGCCGTTCGAGCGCGCCTTCTCGCCGATGATCGGGCGGTTCTCGCGCTTCGGATTGCCGGGCCTGGTTCCCGGGTACCAGGTCACCTACGACGTGCGGGCCAACTGGAAGCTGGTCTTCCAGAACTATTCCGAATGCCTGCACTGCCCGACCATTCATCCCAAGCTCGCCACGGTGCTGCCGTACCAGAGCGGAGCCAATGATCTGGTGGAAGGCCGTTTCCTCGGTGGGTACATGGAGATCACGCCTCCCAACCAGAGCGCCACCATGACGGGACGCATGTGCGGTCCGCTGGTGAGCGGAGCGCTTCCCGAGGACGACCGGCACCGCGGCTACTACTACACGCTGATGCCGAACCTCCTGCTCAGCCTCCATCCCGACTACGTGAACTACTACCTGGTCCATCCCGTGGCCCCCGATCACACCCGCGTCGAATCGGAGTGGCTCTTCCATCCCGACACGATCGCCGATCCGAACAACAACATCCGCGACGGGATCGAGTTCTGGGATCTCACCAACCGCCAGGACTGGGACATCGTCGAGCGCAGCCAGCTCGGGATCGCGTCGCGCCGCTATGCTCCGGGGCCGTACTCCGCGCGGGAGAGCATTCCCGCCGCGTGGGACCGGGCATACCGGGAGTTGATGGGAAGGGCCTAGCCACTTCCACCGGTCGCGGACTTCCATTCACCGCCGGATCACCACCATTCGCCGAAACCCCCGCGTCTCAACCCCATGAACGGCCGTAACTTGTGTGCGAGGCAAGAAACCGAGATCCGAGCCGGAGGGAACACGTGAGACGCACTCGGGAGGACGGAGCCCCATTCGTCGAGATGAAGGTCGGGTTCGACCGCGGTCAACGGACGAAGAAACGCGACCAGGCGATGTGGGGACTCTTCCTGATCGGAGTGGGAGTGGTCTTCCTCCTGGCGCGGATGGACGTCATCGACCTCCATCGATGGCACACCTGGTGGCCGACGCTGATGATCCTGTTCGGCGCCGCCTGGATCATCGTGCCGGGGCGCCCGCGGCAGATCGCCTCGGGAGTCACCTTCGTCCTGCTCGGACTCTGGTTCTGGGCCTGTTTCGAGCACTGGTACGGACTCCGTTTCCGCACCGGCTGGCCGCTCCTGGTGGTGATCGCCGGACTGGAAATGGTGTTGACCGCCCTGCTCGACCGACTCGAGCTGAAGTGGAAGGAGGACAAGGGTCATGCGTAGCGCATCGCGTCGCGCCGGTCTCGATGGCCGGAAGGTCGGGTTCCTGGTGCTCGGGGCGTGCACCGTGTGGCTCGTGATCCAGAACACGCTCCTGTTCCTGGCCATGATGTGGGGTGACCCTGCGGTGGTCTCGCGCGTGGCGATGGTGGTGCTGAAGGCCGGCGCCCTGGTCACCGCGAAGTTCTGGGCGTCACCGGCCGCCGCCGCGCTCGTGGCCGCGGCGCTGCTGCTGCTCGTCATGCGGGCGCGTCCCGCCGCTTCAACCCGTCCCGAGGTTCGTCATGGTTGAAGTTCGTGTCTCTCGGGTCTCGGGCCGCCTCGTCCTGGGCCTCATCGTCATCACGCTCGGGACCTTGTGGACCCTGGACAACCTGGACCTGATCCATTCGGGCCCGATCCTGCGCTGGTGGCCGGTCGTGCTCCTCGGGCTCGGCATTGCCAAGCTGTTCGGGATCGGCACCGGACGGAACCCCGCCGCGGGAACGATGTTCCTCCTGGTGGGCATCCTGTTCCTGGCGGGCCGAATCGGCATCGACGGCCTCGACTTCTCGCTGCTGTGGCCGATGCTGCTGGTGGTCATTGGCGTCAACCTCGTCATTCGCTCTTATCGGGCGCAGTCGTTGGATGGCCCCACCGAGGATCTGTCCTCGCGGCTCGGCACGTTCGCCTTCTGGAGCGGCGTGGACCGCAAGGTCAGCTCGCCGGCCTTCCGTGGCGGTGACATCACCGCGGTCATGGGGGGCGCCAAGATCGATTTCCGCCAGGCCAAGACGGTTCCCGGAGGCGCCATCCTCGACTTGTTCGTGTGGTGGGGTGGCGTCGAGATGATCATTCCCGAGGACTGGAAGGTGGTCTCCGAGGGCACCGTGCTCATGGGTGGCATCGAGGACAAGGCCAAGGCGGCGCCGCCGGAATCCGCCAACATCCTCATTCTGCGTGGCCTCGTGCTGATGGGCGGCGTCGAGATCAAGAACTGATCCATGCACCCAATCCTTCGCGATCCGCGTCGGCTCGCCCTTTACCTGGCCACGTGGGCCGTGCTCGGCGTCCTTTTCGCCTCGCTGGTGGCAGTGACCCGCCAGGTCTCCTTGTCCGCGGCCGCCGCGGTGGTGATCCCGCTGTTGGTGGTCGATGGGCTCATTTGCCTCTCGGCCTGGTGGCTTGTGCGCGGCACCGGCGGTTACTCGATGCTCGAGCTCACCAACCGCACGATGAGCGCCTCGATGCAGGCGAGCGCGGTCTGGGTGGGACTCAGCACGCCATGGATGGTGCTGATGAGCAAGTCCGGCGTCCTGCCGCTCCAGACCGGCGAGATTCTGGTCGGGGCGGCGGCCGTGTTCATCGTCGGCGTCCCGCTCTACGGCGTCTCGATGGGAATCCATTACCTGGCCCGCGTCGTCGAGTCGGCCCGCGAGGCCGAGCGCCGCGTGCTCGAGTCGCAGGTCGCGACCCGCGAGGCCCAGCTCCGCGCGCTGCGCGCGCAGCTCAATCCTCACTTCCTCTTCAACAGCCTCAACTCCATCAGCTCGCTGGTCGGCAACGATCCCGAAGGAGCGCGGCGGATGTGCGAGAGTCTGGGAGACTTTCTGCGCCGCACGCTGGCGCTGGGCGCCCGGGAATCGGTGACGCTGGAAGAGGAGCTTTCATTGGTGGAACGTTATTTCGCGATCGAGCGCGTGCGCTTTGGCGAACGCCTCGGGGTGGAACAGATCATCGAGCGCGGCGCCGAGAAGTGCCTGGTGCCGCCGCTGCTCCTCCAGCCGTTGGTCGAGAACGCGGTGAAGCACGGGATCGCTGAACGCATCGAAGGAGGCACCGTCAAGATCGCCGCAGCGGTGAACGAGGGAGCCTTGAAGCTCACGGTCGAGAACGAGGTGGATGAAGACAGCGGCGCCAGGCCCGGGCAGGGAGTGGGACTCGAGAACGTGAGGCGACGGCTGGACGTCGTCTCGGCGCGCGACGCGCGACTCGACACCTCGCGGGAGAATGGGGCGTTCCGCGTGACGCTGACGTTGCCGGCCCGGCCGGCGCCCGCAGATGCCGAGGTGACCCATGGTTGACGACAAGGCGCCGCTCACCGCGGTCGTCGTGGACGACGAAGCGCCGGCGCGCTCGCTGCTCCGCGAGTATCTCGGCGCGCACCCCGACGTGCGCATCGTCGGCGAGTGCGCCAACGGCTTCGACGCCGTCAAGACGATCGGTGAAGTGTCGCCGGACGTGGTGTTCCTCGACATCCAGATGCCCAAGCTCACGGGCTTCGAGGTGCTCGAGCTGCTCGATCCGGGACCCACCGTGGTGTTCTGCACCGCCTACGACGAGTACGCGCTCAAGGCGTTCGAAGTGCACGCCGTCGACTACCTTCTCAAGCCCTTCGGACGCGAGCGCCTTGCCGAGGCCTTGAGCCGGGTGCGCTCACGCCTCGCGGAGGCCCGCGCGAGCGGCGGAAGCGCCGCTTCGGGATCCACGGCCCCGGCGTCCGCGGCGCCGCAGGCGCGCGCGCTGGCAGCATCGGCCCGCCCGCCGGGAAGCTATGCCGAGCGCGTGCTGGTCAAGGACGGCGCCCGGGTCTCGGTGATTCCGGTGGAAAAGGTGGACTACGTGGAGGCGCAGGACGATTACGTGGCGATCCATGTCGAAGGGAAGACCTGGCTCAAGAACGAGACCCTGGCGGAGCTGGCCGACGAGCTCGATCCCGCGCGCTTCGTGCGCATTCATCGCTCGTTCGTCATGAACCTCGAGCGGCTCGCCAGGCTCGAGCTCTATGCCAAGGACAGCCGCGTGGCCATCCTTCACGATGGCAAACAGCTGCCTGTCAGCCGCGCGGGCTACGCGCGCCTCAAGGAGCTGATGTAGTCGCGAACGAGGCGGCTGCCTTGCCAGCCGGAGCGACGCGTCCTAGACTGCTTCACGCCTGATCATTCCCAGAGCCCTCGCATGGAACCCGCGGGCGAGGCGCTCGGGCCGCGGTTCGAATCCGCGCGTTCCAGCTTCCGGAGGCCATGCATGCCGTTCATCATCGCCGAGCCCTGCATCGGGGTGAAGGACAAGTCCTGCGTCGAGGTGTGCCCGGTCAACTGCATCTACGAGGGCGAGGACCAGTACTACATCCATCCCGACGAATGCATCGACTGCCAGGCGTGTGAGGCGGCCTGCCCGGTTCAGGCGATCTTCCCGGACAACGTCCTGCCGGAGAAGTGGCACTCCTTCATCGACAAGAACCGCAAGTTCTTCGAGAACAAGTAGCGCCTTCCGTGTCGAGCCCTTCCGCACCGGCTGGAGCCCTGCCTTCCCGCGAGCAAGCCATCGCTCTCCTCCACGAGTGGATCGAGAACGTCAACCTCCGCAAGCACTGCTACGCCGTCGAGGCCGCGATGCGCGCGTACGCCCGCCACTATGGCGAGGACGAGGAGCGCTGGGGTCTCACCGGGCTGATCCACGACTTCGACTGGGAGCGTCATCCCGACGCCGAGCGGCACCCCATGAAGGGTGTCGAGGTGCTGCGTGAGAAGGGCTGGCCCGAGGACGTGTGCCGGGCGATCCTCGGTCATGCCACCTACACCGGCGTCCCGCGCGACACGCTGATGGCGCGCACGCTGTTCGCGTGCGACGAGCTGTGCGGATTCCTGGTGGCTTGCGCGCTGGTGACGCCGGGCAAGAGCCTCGACCAGGTCGAGGTGGCTTCGGTGAAGAAGAAGATGAAGCGCGCCGACTTCGCCCGCAACGTCAACCGCGAGGACATCCTCGCCGGCACGGCCGAGCTGGGCGTCGACCTCGACCAGCACGTCGCCTTCGTGCTCGCGGCGATGCGAGGGATCAAGCAGGAGCTGGGACTCTAAGCCGCGACGCATGCACCCCGAGTGGCGGCGCGGCGAGTACACCATCAGCGCCGATCCCGCGCGCCTCCCCGTCGAGGCCATCCACGCCTATCTGACCCGGTCCTACTGGGCGGAGGGCATACCGCTCGAGATCGTGCGCCGCTCGCTCCAGCACTCGGTCAACTTCTGCATCTTTCGCGGCGGAGAGCTGGCGGGCTTCGGGCGCGTGATCACCGACCGCGCCACCTTCGGCTACCTCGGCGACGTCTTCGTGCTCGAGTCGCACCGGGGGAAAGGCCTTTCCAAGTGGCTCATGGAGTGGTCCTGCGCGCAGCAATAAGCCATTGCTACGCCGTGGCCATTGCATGGCCAAGCCTGCCCGCCTAGCCGCCCTCGCAAACGCATAGCCGCAGCAACCCGCCCGCCCGTCCTCCGGCCCGAGCATGGGCGAGCCAGGGGCCTTGGATGTAGGCGTAGTGGGCACGTCTGGCCCAAAAGCAGAGGGTCGGTAGGGGCGAGGCAAAATGACGGACTCGCGCCGCACTCGGTTGGCCACCGAGGCCGACCCGTTCAACCGAAAGGAGAGTCGTGGTTGGAGTTCACCGTCAACGTCGAAAGCTCGGGCACCACCGTCGATGGCGTGACGGTGAAGGTGCAGACTGCCGTCTCGTGCCGTGGGTCGCTTCTCGATTCCGTTCGTCGTCGTGGTGCCGTCGCCCGCGTCGCCCGCTCGACACTCCGGCTCGTCGTAGGGAAGCTCGACCTGGACGCCGTGCTGCACGACGACTTCGCGCCTGCCGTGCTGGCCGCCGTGCCGCCGGTCCCCGGCGTCGTGCTGGAGTCCGTGGCCATCACCTCGGTGCGCGTGCCGGAGTGGATCGAGGAGTCGTTGGCCACCGTCGCCGTTGCCGAACGTGAGCGCCGCGCCGCGTTGATCCGCAGCGAGACCGAGTTCCAGGCCAGCGCGAGACTCACCGAGGCCGCCGCCGTGCTGAAGGTGCCGGCCGGATACCTGCGCTGGCTCGTCACGCTGGAGCGCATCGGCCGGGCCGAGGTGGACATCGAGGCACGCGGGCCGAGCACCGTGCCGGTGCCGAAGCCCGAGCCAAAGCCGAGCGTGGTGGACGAGCGCCTGAAGGCCGGGCTGCGCGCCGTGCAGAAGCAGCGGCGTGGCGAGGAGTGGATGGGCGACCTCGTCGGTTGACCGTCGTGGGGGCCGCTGGTTGAATCCGCGCCCGAGAGCCCATGGAGGGGAGGCCGACCTTTGTCCCAACGACGGATGCTTTTTGCGAGGGCATGGTCTTTCTGCCTAGCGGCATTCTTGGTTGGCTGCGATGGGAAGCGCATCGCGGCACCGCAACCAACGCCTCAACCGAGCCCAATAGACTCCGCAATGTCCGTTGTCTTTGGTTGGGGATCGGCCTGTTCGGGGCCTTACATTGCAAGGGTCTGGACAGTCACAGTTAACGACAGCCAGACGGTCGCAGTGTCTTACGACACTCTTGGTGGTGCCTGTGCGGCCCGTTGGTGGGAGACGAAGTCGTTCAGGTTTAACGGTGGTCGTCCGCTCAAGATTCAGATCAGATCAGACAGCGGATTCGACATGACACACACGTATCCTCCGCAATATGGGAGAAACTGCGGGACCCCATCGACGGGCTTTGATTTCTGCACATGCATACCCGACCGGATTACTTGCCATCGCAATGGGCACGTGACAACGGATAGCAACGACAACAGCTACGGGGGCGAATGGCCTCCGAGCATCTACCCAGCCTGTGACCCGTAGCTAGGAGGCCGTCATGTTCGCCAAGAAGTTCTTCTACGCCAGCGCCGCGCTGTTCCTGCTCGCCGCCGCCTACCACCTCGGGGCCTCCACGGCGAAAGCCGCGCCGCAAACCAACAGCGCCATCGTCGCCATGTGTCCCGAGTACAGCGGAGGCGGACCCACGGGCTGGACGCTGGCGCTCACCGCCACCGGGGACATGTACCGGACGACAGCCTCGGGGCCAACGCGGACCTACGGCAACTGGGAACGTGTCGGGAGCGTCTTCACGCCGTAGATCGCCCGCGAATCCAAGGAGGGAGTCATGGTCGCCAAGCAATCACTCATCTCTTGTGGCCTCTTGCTTCTACTCGCGACCCATGCGAATGGGCAGATGCTGCTCGAAGCGCGCCCAACGGTACGGATCAATGCATCCGAGGAGGGCGCGACGCGAGAAACGCTCTCGAAGCTAGATCAAGAGAAAAGCAAGATCACCAGCGCGTGGCGCGACGGGAAGTACCTTTGGACCAGTCGAGAGGGTGTGGAACTCGTTCTGCAAGGGCGTACAGGCCCGACCTACTTCTTTGTCGAACCACGCGGCGCTGGTTACGTGAAGGTCTTCGATACGCACGTTTGGCCAGATTCTATGAGGGACCCAGGGCCGCGCTATCGCTTCATGGAGCACGTCCACATCGGGCTGGGCACGATCACCTATTGGGGATCGTGTGACGAACTCGGATTCAGGCCGTGGGTCGGGAGGTAGCCCCAACCACCCCTTAGAGGGCATTGGCCGAACTTCCAAGGAGGGATCACTTGATTGCCAAACGATTCTTCTTCGTGAGCGCGGCGCTGGCCTGCCTCGCGGTGACCTACCACGTCGGCGCGCAGATGGCAGGCGCGCAGAACGTCATCACCTACCAGGAGACGGCCGTACGGGGCAATGGTTGGGCAGCACGGTTCGGCACATGGCGAACAACGAGACCTATCGCGGCCTGCACCGCTACGGAATCCGCTCGAAGGACGAGGACCGCGAGGTGATCGAGACGCCGTGCGTCGCGCTGGTGGACGAAGTGACGTGGCAACGGGCCAAGGAAGGGCTCCAGCGGAACTTCCGACACTCGAAGCGGAACTCCAAGGCCGAGTATCTTGGGCGATCGCTCGGGCGCTGCGCTCACTGCGGCTGCACCTACGTCGGCACGGTCCAGGGCGGCGTCGTTTACTACGTCTGCAACGGCCGCATGATGGGCAACGGCTGCAAGTCGAAGCAGGTGAAGGGGGCCGACCTTGAGGCGGCGTTGTGGGGCGACCTACAGTCGTTCGCGCACGACCCAGGCGACGCCTTGGACGAACTAGTCGCGGAGATGGCTGCTGAAGGTGGCTCGGAGTCGGTCGCGGCCCGGCTCAAGGCCCAACGCTCGGCTCTGGCTGGCAAGGATGCCCAACGGGAGAAGGTCCTTGGCCAGCACGAGATGGGCATCATCACGGACGACGAGTTGAAGAACCGCCACGCAGAGATCGAGGTGGAGCGGTCGAAGCTGCGCCAGGAGGTGGAATGGCTGGAGGATGCGGCGGGCCTTGCCCGAGAGCAGGAGACGCAGATGCGCGACGCGAAGACCCGCCTGCGCGAGCTACGTCGGAGGATCGACGGCGGTCTGGACTTCGCGGCCCGTCGCAAGCTGGTGGAGAACTGGGTCGAGGGCTTCGAGGTGGCCACGGTGGAGGAAGGCGGCGAGCGGTGGGTCCGGGTGACCGTCCATTACGCGATTGCCGCAAGCACGAATGCGTGCTCGCCCATCCCGAGCTGCAGGGTTTCCGCCGCTGGGTGCTGGTGACGCGGGATGCGCACGGCCTCTACCGGCAGTTCGGATTCGAGGCGCTCGCGAAGCCCGAGCGCTACATGGAGCGACACGCGCGCGACGTGTATCGGGGAACAAAAGGGCCGACGCTCGATAGGCTTCGGTGACATCAACACCGGAGTCCACCTCGCGTCGGCGTTCCCGAGTTATGGCCGGCGGTCCCCCTGCAAGGTTCCCACCTGGGCCGCGCCCACTGT
>DASTBI010000239.1 GCA_035712145.1 Candidatus Eisenbacteria bacterium
GCGGGTACGGTCGGCCTCGAGATCGTCGAAGACGCGGAGGCGATCGACACGGTGGTGGTTCCGGTCGGGGGTGGAGGCTTGATGGGCGGCGTCACCTCGGCGGTGAAGGGACTGCGACCGGGCGTGCGCCTGGTCGCGGTGGAGCTCGAGGAGGGTCCGGGTCTCACGAAGGCGCTGGCGGCGGGCAAGCCGATCCCGGTGTCGCGGCCGGCCAACACGCTGGCCGATGGAATGACGCCGCCGTTCGTCGGCGCGCTGCCGCTCGATATCGCCCGTGAAGCGGTGGACGAGATCGTCACCGTGACGGAAGACGAAATCATCCAGGCGATGCAGTTGCTGATCACCCGAGCCAAGCTCTACGTCGAAGGCTCGGGAGCCGCGGCCACCGCGGCGCTGTTGACCGGGAAAGTCGCTCCCCGACACAACCGGCCGGTCGTAGCGGTCGTTTCCGGAGGCAACATCGACCCGGAACGACTGTCGGCAGTATTCGCGCCGGATGAATGAAAGGTCGTGCCATGAATGCCACGCGCGGCTGTGCGTTCCTAGTGGTCCTCGTGCTGGCGGTTTCCCGATCTGCGGTCGCAGACGAATTCGATGACTTCCGGATCCCCGAACACTCGCGCCACGACTGGCGACTCGACATCGGGCTCAATGGCGACCGCGTGGAGCAAAACGAGCCCGATCGATTGAGCCGCAATATCAGCGGTCTCTCGTCGATGTCGTACCGATGGCTCTCCGATTCCGAACCTGCGTACACTGCGGCGATCATCCAGCTGATCGGCGAGGGAACCGGCAGCTGGACTCACACCCACTCGGTACCGCCGTTCGCGGTGAACTCGGCCGACAGGGAGGTTCGTTACGTCGCTGAGCGCTGGCGCCTCAGCGCCTTCACTCGCCGTTATCCATGGAACATGCCGCTGGGCTTCTCCCTGGGCGCCTCGGTCGATGGCTACTATCAACAAAGCTGGCAGGACAATCGTTCGGATATCACGTTCAATTCCGGGGGCGTCGCCTTCCGAAGCATCGACCAGTCGAGCACCGAGGCCTGGTCTCCGATGCACTCCTCCCACATCGATCTCACGGTCGGATGGGGCCGCGTGAGGGATGCCAGCGGCGTCTACGAAGCGCGCCTTCTCGAACATCGCCTGCTCGGCACGGGCGGGCTCACCCGCCCGCTCTCCGAGGCGGCTCGCCGGCGTCTGGCGGCACTGCTCACCGTCCGGGTTTCTTACGATGACGTTCACGACCGTGCGGCCAAGAGCCTTTGGCGTCAGGTAACGGCGATCCTGGAGCAGGACGGGGCGCTGGGCGAGACGGACCTCGATCCCTCCGCGGTCCTGCGCGTGGGAGAGCCCCACACCGGCAGCGGACTTCGGCCCGACGCCCTGCCGCGGACCCCGTTCTTGAGGAACGTGGGTTACTTCATTGGCCCAACGATCATCGATAGTCACGCCAAGCAGGTCATGCACACCGACTACTCGAGCTCCTTCCAGAGAATGGAAGACGATTCGGTGGTTGCGAGCGGGTCCTCTCAAGATTCTCAGCGTGATGAGTATGTCTTCGACGACACCTTCGCCGGTGTCGTGGCGGAGGCACATCGGCCGATCGGACTTCGCTGGCAGACCAACCTCGAGGGTCGGTTCCTGATCCCGCTGCGCGAGACCTCATCAAACGGAAACAGGCTGCAGGGGGTAGCGAGCTTGAGCTGGATGGTCTCGGATCGCTGGGAGATCTCCGGCTCGGGTGTTTACCAGCGGTCCGAAGCAGGCAATGGTGAGAAGGCCCAACCTGAAAGCTCGCAGTGGCTCTACCGTCTCCAAGGAACGTGGTTCATCGAGGACCGTCTCTCGCTCTCCTTGAACGCCTCAGAGACCCAGTGGAGGTTCGAGTTCGGGTCCACGGGCAGTTCCTTTCGGAGATCGGGGCAGTTGTCCCTGCAGATGACTTACCGCATCCTGGGTGGCTTCGAAGCTCCCGGACTCATTCCGCGCGAAACCTTCGCGCCATTCTGAGGCTCGCCGTGGACGTTCGCATCATCTCGCAGGCCGATGTCGAGCGGCTGCTGCCCATGGCCGAGTGCGTCGATGTCATGGCGGACGCGCTGGCGACGCTGGCCCGCGGCGATGCGGTGCTGCCGCTCCGGAACGTCGTGTCGCTTCCTGATCGCAGCGGGCGCCTCGGGTTGATGCCGGGCTACCTCGGCTCGCCC
>DASTBI010000240.1 GCA_035712145.1 Candidatus Eisenbacteria bacterium
ATGGCCAAGCAGAAGTTCGAGCGGACGAAGCCGCACGTGAACGTGGGGACGATTGGTCACGTGGACCACGGGAAGACGACCTTGACGGCGGCGATCACGATGGTGTTGGCGCAGAACAATCCGACGATCCAGGTGCGTGACTACGGATCGATCGACAACGCGCCGGAAGAGCGGGAGCGCGGGATCACGATCGCGACGGCGCACGTGGAGTACGAGACGGCGAACCGGCACTACGCGCACGTGGACTGTCCGGGACACGCGGACTACGTGAAGAACATGATCACCGGGGCGGCGCAGATGGACGGAGCGATCCTGGTGGTGTCGGCGGCGGACGGGCCGATGCCGCAGACGCGGGAGCACATTCTGTTGGCGCGGCAGGTGGGGGTTCCGTACATCGTGGTGTACATGAACAAGTGCGACATGGTGGACGACCCGGAGCTGTTGGACCTGGTGGAGCTGGAGGTTCGCGATCTGCTGAAGAAGTACGAGTTCCCCGGGGACGAGATCCCGGTGATCCGGGGATCGGCGAAGCAGGCGATGGACGGGGGCGGGAAGGACGCGAAGGCGAACGAGTCGATCCTGAAGCTGATGGAAGCGGTGGACAGCTACATCCCGACGCCGACGCGGGAGGTGGACAAGCCGCTGTTGATGGCGGTGGAGGACGTGTTCTCGATCTCGGGCCGCGGGACGGTGGGGACGGGGAGGGTGGAGCGCGGCAAGGTGAAGGTGGGGGACAAGGTGGAAGTGGTGGGGCTGCGGGACACGCGGGACACGGTGGTGACCGGGGTGGAGATGTTCCGGAAGTCGATGGACGAGGCGATCGCCGGGGACAACATCGGGCTGCTGCTGCGGGGGATGGAGAAGGAAGACCTGGAGCGGGGGATGGTGGTGTGCTCGCCGAAGTCGATCACGCCGCACACGAAGTTCAAGGCCCAGGTGTACGTGCTGACGAAGGAAGAGGGGGGACGGCACACGCCGTTCTTCAACGGGTACCGGCCGCAGTTCTACTTCCGGACGACGGACGTGACGGGAGTGGCGAACCTGCCGAGCGGGCGGGAGATGGTGATGCCCGGGGACAACGTGGACGGAATGGACGTGGAGCTGATCACGCCGATCGCGATGGAAGACGGGCTGCGGTTCGCGATCCGCGAGGGTGGGCGCACGGTCGGCGCCGGCGTCGTCACCCAGATCGA
>DASTBI010000241.1 GCA_035712145.1 Candidatus Eisenbacteria bacterium
GACTGGCGGCCCGTCAATCAGGGATTGCTGGACACCGACATTCGTGCGCTCGCGTTCGACGGCGTCGACCTCTTCGCTCACGCCGGATCGGATGTCTATCGCTGGCGGCCGGACTCCTCGAGCTGGTCGCTCGAGCCCGGAGCAGGCGCCGTTCACCGGCTGGCCGATGCCGCAGCCGCCGTGCTGGCGGCGGGGGAGAGCGGCACGTTTCGCTGGGTGCACACCGCGAGCGAGTCTCTATGGGTGGCGGTTCCTGGAGCGCCGGTCCCGAGCCCATCGCTGAGGGAGGACCCCGAGGTGACGCTGGACCCTTCTGGCCGCATGTTCGCGACGCTCCGGGAGACGCTGTTCGTGGCGCCGGACGCACCGGGGCCATGGGCGCCGTATCCGTTGCCGGATGGTCCGCCCGGCAACGACCTGGTTCAGATCGCGCTGGATCGCGGGAGGGTCTACGTGACCACGGGCGTCGAAGGCGTCGGGCGCTACGACGGCCAGTGGCGTTACTGGCCTCCGGTGCCCTGCTCGGGGGCGGGCTGCGACACCACGTTCATCAATCCGCTGTTCATCAACGGCCTGTTCGTGGATCGCTCGGGAGCCAAGTGGGCGGGATCGTGGAGCCAGGCGATCGATGTGTTCCGTGACGACGGTCCCATTCCTTCGTTCCAGCATCCCGTGGTCGTGGTGGATCCAATCACCGAGCGTCGCTCCTGGTTCGGGTGCGCCGCCCAGGATCCGAGCGGGAACGTCTGGCTCGGCATGGACACGCCGCGCAAGGGTGACATCGACGCCATCGGGCTCGAGGTCTACGACTCCACCGGCACCTTCGTCGTCAACTTCAACTCGACGAACAGCGCGATGGCGGGCAACCTCGTCAAAGGCGTCGCCACGACGCGGAACGGCCGCGTCTGGATCGGATACGACGGCGATGGCGTGGACTTCTTGTTGCCTTCCGACACCACCTTCAGCTTCCTGCACCTCGACGAGACCAACGGGTGGGTGGTGCGCGGCATGGCAAGCTACGGTGATTCGTTGTGGGTGGTCACCAGCACCCACCTCATGAGGTTCAACGGCACGGCGGCCATCGGCAGCGATCCAGCGGACGAGTTCGAGCTGCCGTCGACCCCGCCGCAGCTTGGGTTCAAGCCGTTGGCCGTCGGCAACGATGGCACGGTGTGGGTCGGGACCAGCGAAGGCATTCATCGTTTCGGCCAGGTCGGCTTGATGGAGTCGCATGACGTCACCAACTCGCCGCTCCCCGACGACGAGGTGCGCGCGATCGGGATCGACCCTGCCTCGGGCGTGATCTGGATGACGACCGCAGGGGGGCTCGCGCGCTTCGATCCCGGCTACGTTCCACCGCCGCCGGCGCCGCTGCCCTCGCTCAACGTGCGCGTCTTCCCCAATCCCGCGCTGCTCACCGGAATCGGCGTGCAGCTGCGGATCGAAGGCGAGGCCGAGTCCTACGTGGGCGAGGTGTACGACCTCGGCGGTCGCAAGGTGCGCCGCCTGCGCGGAGCCACGAACGGCGGCTTCGTCTGGGACGGGCGCGATGACGACGGCGTGCTGGTGTCGCCCGGAGTCTATTTCATGCGCGTCGAGGCCCAGGGCCGATCGAGCGTGGCGCGCGTCGTTCTGCTGCACTGAGCGATGGCGGCCCGCACGCGCTGGGTCGAAACACCTCCCGACGACTGGGACGCGCTGCGCCGAGAGGATCCGAACGCCACGCCGCTTCACCGCCCGGACGTGGTGCGGGCGCTGGTCGAGGCCTTGCCCGGATGCAGGGCCAGCTTCGTGCTGGTCGAGGAAGGGGACGGCGCGCTCATC
>DASTBI010000242.1 GCA_035712145.1 Candidatus Eisenbacteria bacterium
GGTCGGCTCGCCGGCGACGATGGCGATGGCCGGTCCGCGGTACTTCGGTTTCGTGATCGGCAGCGCGCTGCCGGCGACGGTCGCCGCCAACTGGCTGGCCACGGCGTGGGATCAGAACACCGGTTTCGAGGAATCCGTGCCCGCCACGTCACGCATCGAGCAGATCGCGCTCGGCTGGCTGCTCGACGTGCTGGAGCTTCCTGCGGGGACCGGCGCCGGCTACGTCACCGGCGCCACGATGGCGAACTTCACCTGCCTGGCGGCCGCGCGTCACACGGTGCTGGCACGCGCCGGCTGGGACGTGGAGGCCAAGGGACTGTTCGGCGCGCCGCCGCTCACGGTGGTGGTGGGCGAGGAAGCCCATCCCACGCTGACCAAGTCGCTCGGTTTGCTCGGGCTCGGGCGTGCGAGCGCGCTCGTGGTGCCCGTCGATTCTCAGGGCCGCATGCGCGCGGACCAGTTTCCGAAGCTTCAGGGCCCCGCGATCGTCTGCGTGCAGATCGGCAACGTGAACTCCGGCGCGTTCGATCCCGTGCACGAGCTGATCCCGCTCGCGAAGCAGGCCGGCGCTTGGGTCCACGTGGACGGCGCCTTCGGATTGTGGGCCGCGGCGTCCAAGGAGCTTCGCCCCCTGGTGCGCGGCGCGTCCGACGCCGACTCGTGGGCGACCGACGCGCACAAGTGGCTCAATGTTCCCTACGACTGCGGACTCGCGTTCGTGCGCGATCCCGAGTCTCTGCGGTCGGCGATGTCGATCACCGCGAGCTACATGCCCAAGCCCGTCACCCGGCATCCCGCCGACTACACTCCCGAGCTTTCGCGCCGGGCACGCGGCGTGGAGGTGTGGACGGCGTTGCGCACGCTGGGACGCTCGGGGCTCGCCGAGATGCTGGAGCGCACCTGCCGGCACGCCCGCCGCTTCGCCGAAGTACTGAGCGGCGCGGGATACGAGGTGCTGAACGAAGTCGTCCTCAACCAGGTCCTGGTCTCGTTCGGCGACCCCGAGACCACGCAGCGTGTGATCGCCGGCATCAAAGCCGACGGCACCTGCTGGTGCGGTGGCACGGTGTGGCAGGGGAAAACGGCGATGCGGATCAGCGTGTGCTCGTGGGCAACCACCGACGCCGACGTCGAGAAGAGCCTCGAGGCCATGCTGCGCATCGCGCGCCAGGTCCGCGGGCACTTGGTCTCCTGATCGCGTACATGTAAAGGCCGCGTCAAGCAAAACTGCGCCGGCGCAGTTTTCTGTCATTTCCTTAACAGCAAGGCCGCGGGGTTGCCAGTCCCGCGGCCTTCTGAACCAGGCCTCGACTCGCCCGAGACCTAGCGCAACATCACGACTCGGTGGCTCTGCACCCGGCCGCCGGACTCGAGCCGGCTGAAGTAAACGCCGGGCGACGCGCTGGCGCCCGCATTCGTCCTCCCGTCCCAGACCCGCACATGCCTTCCCGCGGCGAGCGCCCCGTTCTGGAGGGTGCGCACCAACCGGCCCGCGACGTCATAGACGCGCAGGGCCACGTCGCCGGCCTTCGGCAATGAGAAGCCGATCGCGGTCGCGGTCCGGAATGGATTAGGCGCCGCCGGGGACAGCGCGAAGGACAAACCCGAAGGCTCGTGGACGCCGGTGGTGATCGGCGAGGTGCACAGCTCGGTGGTGATCGAGTAATGACACGTATCCGGGTTGGTGAACGCCATGACGCGCCAGATGTAAATGCCGGGCGTCAGCTCGCCGGTGTGGATGACCTCGGGGTTCGCGAGGCTGGCCGATCCGCCGACGGCGTTCGAGTCGCTGTCGAGCAGCGTGAAGTCCAGGTCGCGGGTCGAGCCTCCGAACCAGGAGAGCCGCCCGACCGCGCTGCCCACGTTGCGGCCGACCGCGAACGATTGATAGCTGTAGCTCACCGAGATCGGGTCGATGCCCTGATTCACGACACCGTACTGGGTGAAGGTCTGTCCCACCGTGCATGCCTGGGGCGGCGGAGCGGCAGCGCCGCGGTCCGAGACCACGAGGAACACGGACTCCTCGTCGAACAGCGATCCGGAGTCGGTGGCGCGGAACGTGAGCTGATGGATGCCGACCTGGCTGGCTTCCGGTGTCCATGCGAACAGGCCCGTCGAGGGATCGAGCAATGCGCCCGAGGGGAGGGAGGTGGCGGAGAAGGTGAGCGCCGCGCCCTCCGGATCGTGGCCGGTGAGACGGAAGCTCATGCCTTCACCCGCCACGCCCTGGCGATCGGTCTGCGGATCGAGCGTCGGCGGCAGGTTGTCATTGGGGTTGCGGTCGAACACCGTGATCGGCACGTCCTCGAAGTCGCTCGCGGGTGTCGGCAGCCCGTTGTCCTGGACCGAGAACCGCACGGTGTACGACCCCATGGCGCCGAAACTGGGTGTCCAGCTGAACTGGCGCGTCGTGGGATTGAACGTCGCTCCTTGCGGCAGCGTGGCCGCGGAGTAGGTGAGCGGCTGTCCGTCCGCATCGTTCGCGCTGGCGAAGAACGTGAGCGTGAGGCCCTCGCCCACGGTGCGCGCCCCGATCGGGGCGAGCACCGGCGCGTGGTTGGGCGAGGTGATCGGATCGAGCGGAATCCAGAAGACGGTCTCCTGGCCTTCGATGGTCGACGTGATGGGATTCGGAGCGGTGTAGGTGGTGGAGCTGGCGCCGTTCCACACGGTGACCGAGAAGGCGTTCACGTAACCCTTGGTGTTGAGATACCCGCCCTCCTTGACGCTCAGGAACCACGGATTCGCGGCGCCCGGTGGCAGGTATCCGCCCACCACGTCGTCCTGGGTCAGGTCGACATGGAAGAAGTGCTGAGCGGTACCGAGGAACGGCGATCCCGTTCCCATCTTCACCGAGTCGGCGGACTGCGCGCCCAAGCCCTGACGGAACCACGCGGGCGCCTGGGTGTTGGTCCCGCTCCCGAAGCGCACGTACAGATCGCCATCCGAGTAGTTGTGCGTCCACGAGTATTGGACGCGCGCCACCACCGGGCTGTCCATGATCCGAGCTTTCATCGGCGGCTCGGCGTGCGACGCGCCGTTCACGTCCACCCAGCGCACGCGGTACCAGTAGTCGCTCGAAGCCGAGAGACCGGCGTCGAGATCGGTGTAGGCGTAATCGTGCCGATTGGCCGCCCCGTGGATCTGGCCGCTCGGCGAGCCGACCGGAATCGTGTGTTGGAGCGTCCACGCACCAGGCACGCCGCTCTGGTCGGGTGCGCGGTCCAGCTCCCAGCGCGACAATCCGATCTCGCGCTGGCTCACCCAGCTCACTTGGAAGCCATCGGGACCGCGCTGCGGGATCACCTGCATGCGAATCATCTGGGTGGAGGATGCGTTCTGCGCCTCTTTGACCGCGGCGTAGGCGTCGACCTGTCCCCAGCCCCACGACGGATGGTAGTTGGGATCGATGCCGAACGGATCGGCGGCGGACGGCGGCTGCTGCCCGCGGTCGCGGCGATGGTCCGCGGTGTCCATGATCAGCTGGCGCACCTGGTCGGTGGACAGCGTGGGATTGGCCGAAAGCACGAGTGCGGCCACGCCGGCGATCGTCGGGGTGGCCATGCTGGTGCCGTTGATGTGGTGATACTCGTTGCCGTCGGTGGTGGGGTCGCCCAGCGCCGAGTTGATGCCCGTGCCGCTTCCCATCACGTTGGGCTTCATCTCGTCGAGATGGTCCGCGTCGCTGTCGGCCAGGCGCGGCCCTTCGTTGCTGTAGTCGGCGACGTAGTCGTCGAGGCGGGTGATGGTGTTGTCGTCGGCGAAGGAGCCGACGGTGAGCGCGAAGTCGGCCGCGGCCGGCGAGGGCATGTAGCTGGTGTTGCCGTCGTTGCCCGAGGCGACGCACACCACGATGCCGGCCTTGTGCGCGGCGTTGACCGCCGCGCAGTCGGCGTCGCTGCCGTCCGAGGGGTCGAGGCCTCCGAGCGACAGATTGGCGACGTCGATGCCGCGATAGACGGCGTCGGCGCCGGTCAGGCCCCAGGTGTCGAACTTGTGGTAGATGAGCCATTCGAGCGCGTCGGCCGAGCCATACCCCACGCCCGCGTCGCTCAGCGCCTTGCAGTCCACCAGGCGCGCGTCGGGTGCGAGGCCGGCGTTGAAGCCGGGCTCCGTGCCGTTCAGCATGCCATTCGGTCCGCCGCTGCCGAGCGCCGTCCCGGCGACGTGGGTGCCGTGATAGGTCGCTTCGGGGTCCAGCTCGTGCCGCGGATTGATGCTCTCGTCGATCGGCGTGTTGAGCTGCGGATTGCCGGAGTAGAAGTTGCCGCCGCCGACCCACTTGTTGCGCAGCGACTCGTGACCGGGGTAGCCGGTGGTCGGGTCGGCTTCGTCGTTGACGCCCGTGTCGAGGATCGCGACCACGATGCCTTTGCCGGTCGCTCCGAGATGCTTCCAGACGCTGGGGAAGAGGGTGTTCCCCGACTCGCGCGCGCGCAGCGCCCGCGTCGCCACGTCGTTCACCGCGTACATGATCGGAATGGTCTCGACCCGGGTCACACCGGCGAGCGCCGCCACCTGGCGCGCCTGCGCCAGCGTCATGCGCGAGCGCACGTAGTCGATGTAGCGATACCGGACCTGCACCGGAACGCCGAGCGCCTGCAGGGCTGCGACGTCGGCGTCCGTGGGATGGTGGTCGTATCCCACGTACACGCCATAGACGTAGGGCGCGGTGGTCTCGAGCAGCGCGAAGCGCAGCCTTCCCGAAAGCGCGTTGCCGGCATGGGCTGCCACCGGGCCCTGAGCTTCGACGGCCTGGATCCGGTCGTCGATCTTGTCCTGGTCCTGGTCCCACAACCATCCGGCTCCCGCAGGCGACACCGCCAGCGCGGCATAGGAAGCCACGAGGCCGAGAACACGAGTCCACATCCGCGGAAACGACATCGAGCACGCCTCCACTGTTGATTCAAGTCCACGCGCAGGACTCCACGGCAGGGAGTCCGAACGGCCTGCTTCGCGAGGGCCGGAGCGGGCGAAGACTCGGGCGGCCTGAACGCCGTCCCCCTCGGGCACGACGCTCTCGCGAGGCGCTTGAGAACCGCTTGACTGGGAGCCGGGGAGGCCGACTCAAGTCCTGCTCAAGCCCGCCCGTCGACCCTTCCTGCGGGCCGACCATGAAGCGCCGACCGAAACCACCGAAGGGCAGGGCCCCCGGGGATCCCATGAGCGTTCCACCCCTCGATGCGCCGCTCCTGCTACCCACCTCGGGTCAGCGTGCGGATCTCGCGCGCGATCCGAGTCCACAAAGAGGAGGGCGCCGCCCGGGCAGCGAGCCGACCCCTTTGGTGGCGCCGTTGCGCATCCTGCCGCTGTGGGACTCTGATATCCTTTCGTTCGCCATCTCCGGCGGCTCGAGGCCGCCGATCTCTATCCCAGGAGCCGCAGGTCCCATGCCTTTGCGGGCGCCTTCCTCTTCGCTTCCGCGCACGCGCCGCACCCGCAACGCGACCCTCCCCAGCGGGGTCGAGACCAAGCTCGTGCGCCCCAATCCGGGCGCCAACGTTCTCGATCGCCCCCAGCTCCTCGAGACGCTGATCCGCAACGCGGAGAAGCCCGTCACCCTGGTGATCGCCGACGCCGGTTACGGCAAGACCACCACGCTCGCCGCCTACGTGCGGTCGCTGCGCCGTCCCGTCGTCTGGTATTCGCTGATGCCGTCCGACGCGGACCTGGTGGTGTTCTGCCGTTGCCTGCTGGCCGGCATCCGTCGCGAGTACCCGCGCTTCGGGCGCGCCTTCGAGCAGGCGGTGGAGGAGGCGCGGCCGGGTGGCCGCTCCGCCGAGATGCTCGCGGGCACGCTGGCCAACCAGCTCGCAGCGCTCCGACCCCCGGGCGTGGTCGTGATCCTCGACGACTACCAGGAGATCGCGGGCCATGCGCCGATCGGGGCTTTCATGGCCACGCTCCTGCGCCAATTCCCATCGGGCCTGCGGCTGATCATCGCTTCCCGGACCATGCCGCCGCTTCCGCTCGAGCGGCTGCGCGCCGCGGGCTCGGTGGCGGAGATGGACTCCGAGCAGCTCCGGCTGCGCCGCGAGGATCTGCAGCGCCTGTTCGAGGAGGTCTATCGCCGGCCGCTGGCCACCAGCGAGCTGGACTCGCTCGAGCGCATCTCGCAGGGCTGGCCCACGGCGGTCCATCTCATCCACGAATCGCTGCGCCGCTCCACCGATGCCACGATCGCCGACGTGCTGGCCGACTTCCGCGCGTCGGATCTCGGCCTCCACGACTACCTGTCGGCCGAGGTGTTCGCGCGGCTCGACCTAGGCACCCGTCATCTGCTCGAGCGCACCGCGCCGTTCGAGCGCTTCGACGCCGAGCTGGCGCGGCGCGTCGCCGAACAGGCGGACGTGCGGCCCGCGCTGGCGGCCCTCGCGCGCCGGGGATTGCTGCGATCGTTCGGCATCGGTGAGCGGACCACCTTCGAATGGCCCGAGCTCGTGCGTCGCTTCGTCCGCCACGAGATCGAGTCGCGCACCGAGGGCGCCGCGTGGGCCGAGCTCGAAGCGCGGGCCGGCGCGGCGCTGGCGGAGCGCGGGGACCTCGAGCCCGCGCTGCGCCACTACCTGGCGGCCGGCCAGCGGGCGGAGGCCGCGGCCTTGCTGCGCACCGTGGCTCCCGGACTCTTGCGCCAGGGCCGCGCCGCGGCGCTTCGCCACTATCTCGGCGAGCTGCCGCCGGAGCTGGTGCGCGAGGACGTGGAGCTCGGCATCGCGCTCGCCGACGCGCAGCAGGCGCTCGGCGCATGGGACGAGGCCGAGACCCGCTACCAGGACGTGCTCGAGCGCTGCCGCGCCGCGCCGTCTCCGGAAGCCGACGTGCGCCTGCTCGAATGTCGCGCGCTGCTCGGTCTCGGCAAGGTGGGCAATCTCCGCGGCCGCCACGAGCAGGTGCTCGGCATGGCCGAGCGCGGTCTCGCGATGTCCCAGGGCCTGCCGATCGAAGTGCATGCGCGGCTGCTGCAGATGAAGGCCGGGGCCCACTTCTATCTCGGGCAGTTCCAGGCGGCGGTGCGTGTGCTCGATCAGGTGCGGGCGCTGCTCGAAGGCCACGACGAGCCGGAGCTGGTGGTGCCCACGATCCACAACCTGGCGGTCGCCTATGCGGCGCAGGGGCGGATCCGCGAAGCCTCGGACGAATTCCGCTACGCGCTCGCCCAGGTGCGCGGCGCCGACTCTCCGCGCGCGCCGCTCTATCTCTCCAATCTGGCGTCCCTGCTCACCGAGCTCGGCGAGCTCTCCGAAGCGCGCCGCGCCGCGGAGGAAGGACTGGTCGCCGCGCAGCGCTTCTCCAACCGCTCTCAGGAATGCGTGTGCCATCAGGCGCTCGCCCAGATCCTGGCGCAGGGCGGAGATCTCGAAGGCGCGCTCGCCGATTTGCGGCATGCCGAGGAGCTGAACGCCGAGCTGCGCATGGAGGTGATCGCCGCCGATCTGCTGGTGCTGCGGGGCCGGATCTTCTGCGCGCGCGGCGAGTACCGGCGTGGCGCCGAATTCCTGCGCCAGGCCATCGAGCGCGGCGCGGGGCGAGCCGATGCGCCGCGTCTCGAAGTGGCGCTGGCGTGGTGCGAGCTGCGCGCCGGACGCGTGGGGACCGCGCGCGACCTGCTGCTGGCGATGGCCGGCCGGGTCGATGCGGGGGAGGACGATCTGCTTCGCACCCGGGTGAACTACTGGCTCGGCGAAGCCCGGCTCGCCCTCGGCGAGACGCAGGACGCCGAGCGCCACCTCGAGCGCGCGCTGCACCTGGCGCGCGAGCGCGGATACCAGCACTTCCTGAGCACGCAGGCCCGCGAAGAGCCGGGGCCGTTGCTGGCCGCGCTGGCCCGAGGGATCGAGCCCGACCTGGTTGCGGGAGCGCTGGTCGAAGCGGGTGATTCGGTGGAGTCTCCGCTGCTCGAGCTGCTGCCGGGCGCGTCGTCGGCGGTGGGCGAGGCGGTGATCGCGGTGCTGGCCGAGGTCGGCGGTGCCCGCGCCCAGACCGCGCTCGAGAAGCTGGGACGCGCGCGGCGCGCGCTGCAGCCGGCCTGCCGCGCCGCCCTCCGGCACATCGGCGCGCGGCTTTCGCGCGGCGTGGCACCCGGCGAGCGCGCCGAATCGGTGACACGTCTGCTGGTGTTCGGCCGGCCGCGGCTCGAGGTCGACGGCCGCGCCATTCCGGCCGCCGCGTGGCGCGCGCAGCGCGCGTTCCAGATGCTCATCTACCTCGCGCTGCATCCTCGCGGCGCCAGCCGCGACGATCTGCTCGAGAGCTTCTGGCCCGGACGACAGGCCGCCGCCGGACGGCGAAACTTCCACCCGACGCTGTCGTACGTGCGCCACGTGCTGCCCAAGTCGGCGACGCCGATCCTTCACGAGGCGGGCTTCTATCGCCTGAACCCCGAGTACCCGCTGACCTGTGACGCGTGGGACTTCGAGCGCCGAATGGCCGAGGCGAGTGCGATGCGCGGCGCCGAGCGGCGTCAGGCGCTGGAGAGTGCGATCGAGCTGGCGTCGGGCGCGTTCCTCGACGGGCTCTACGTCGACTGGGCAGACACCATGCAGACCCGCATGCGCGATCGGCTGGAGAAGGCGCTGACCGATCTCGGCGACCTGCGGGCGCGCGATGGCGAGTACGAGTCCGCGCTCACCGCGTTTCGTCGCGCCGCGGAGCTCGATGGCTTCCGCGAGCCCACGCGTCTTGCGGTCATCGAGTGCCTGCTGCGCCTCGGGAATCGGCGCGCCGCGATCAACGAATACGAGAAGCTCAAGGAGACGCTGCGTGCCGAGCTCGGCGTCGATCCCATGCCTGACACCGAGGAGTCGGTGCGCCGCCTGATGGCCGGCAAAGGCCGCAAGGAGTGGCCGGGGGAGACCCCGGCGCTGGCGGCGGAAGATCAAGGCAAGGAATGGGTTGGGGGAATCACTCAAGCCCCTCGCAAGCGCCCTGAGGGAGTCTCCACCCCATGAGCCGCCGCTCTGGCACGTCGCGGTGGACCTGGCGGGCTGCGCGCACGCGTTGGGCGTTCGCGTGGCTGTCGCTCGGCCTGATCACGCTCGCCGCGCCGGCTCGGTCCGGTCCCTACATCTGGGACCAGGACGGCGATCGTGTGGACGATCGCGTCGAAACGGTCCACGTGCTCGGGTACGCGTTCGCGTTCGAAGAAGGGGACACTCTGGCGCGCCAGAGGATCGACGTGACTCGCGTACCCGGCGGGCTCGATTTCGGGGTCTACGTGATCTTCGACCACCCGATCACCGAGGCCGATCTCACGTCGCTCACCCTGCTCGGCATGCCGGTGCTGCATCGCATCGAGGCGGTTCCGGCGGTGCGGAGCGTGGCGAGCTTCCCTCAGGCTCAGGCCGCCGCGGCCTTGCCCGGCGTCGAGCGGGTGGAGGCCAGTCCGGTCCTGCACCTGCTGCTTCGCGACAACGCCGCCGCGATCGCCGCCCGCGACGCATCCGAGCGCGTCTTCCCGACCTGGTCGGGCGCCGGCGGCGGTGGGGGTGAAGGCGTGGTCGTCGCGATCCTGGACACCGGCATCAACGACGCGGTCGAGGCCGGCTGGCCCGGACACGAATCGGTGAGCGGACGCTTCGTCGGCGGCGCATCGTTCCTCGCCGCGGATTCCACGCTCGACACCGGACGAAACGCCAGCGTCAATCCGGCGGATCACGGGGGTGCAGTCACCGCCGCGCACGGCACGCACGTCGCAGGGATCGTGCTCGGCAGCGGCGGGACGTCGGGGTTCGCGCGCGGCTTAGCACCAGCGGCGCGGTTCGTGGACGTGAAGGTCCTGAACGATGCCGGCGTCGGCACCGGGCTTCCCGAAGCGATCGACTGGTGCATTCACAACGCGCAGCGCAACTGGGGCGTTCCCGGGTACGAGGGCATCGACGTCATCAACCTGTCGCTGTCGAGCCCGGATGTCAGCGACGGCAACGACATCGCTTCGCGGCTCGCCGCCGAAGCGGTGGCGCGCGGCATCGTCGTGGTGGCCTCGATGGGGAACGATGGCGAGGTGCGCGTCCCTTCGCCCGCCGCGGGGGACGGCGTGCTGGCGATCGGAGCGCTGGATGCTCAGCGCACGGGTCCGGACGGCGATGACGTCTTCGCGACGTTCAGCAATCGCGGCCCGCGGGCGAGCGACGGCGATGGCACCACCAGCGATGAGCTGAAGCCCGACCTGCTGGCGCCCGGCGTCGCGGTGCTCGCGGCGGACGGCGCGCAGACCACCGATGGGGCGCAATACCGGCGAGCGACCGGCACGTCGATGTCGGCGGCCATGGTGAGCGGCGCCGTCGCCTGCCTGCGCTCCACGGCGCCCAGCCTGTCGCCGGCGGCGATCGCGACGCTGCTGCGCGAGACCGCGTGGCGTGGTACGGCGGGGCTCCCCTCCGGCGCCACCGGATCCGATCCGCGCTGGCAGGCGGCGCGAGGGTTCGGAGCGCTCGATCTCTACGCCGCCAAGCTGGAGCTCGAGACCCGCGACCGCTCGCAGATCGCGCGGCTCTCGCTCGAGCCGGCCGACACCCACATCGCGGTCGAGCTCCGAACCCAGCGCGAGCGCGTCGCGTCCTTCGACTTCGAGCGCGCGCCGGACGTCGCCGGCAGCCCCGGCGCCTTCGCCGTGATCGATGCCGTGGCGGGTGTCGGTGACAGCAGCCTGGCCGACCTCACGAACCGCCAGCCCTACACCCGCACCTGGAGCGTGCCGGGGAACGAGCGCGGGCTTCCTTTCTGGTACCGCGTGGCGTGGACCGAAGGCGGAGTCCGCTACTCGTCCCCGGCTCGTCGCGTCGTCAGTCCGATCGGTCCGAGCGCCGCGACGATCGAGGTGACGATCGCTCACAACGCCTATGACGAGGACGTGGACGCCACGATCGAGGTCGGAGCGACGGCCGGCAATCCGCCTGCGCTCGCGTGGACGCTTCCGGGGACGGCCGCTGCCGTGTCGAGCGACTGGGTGAACGGCACCTCGGTCACGGGCAACGTGGCGTGGACCTACCGCATCGAAGTTCCTTCCGGATCGGCCAATTCCTGGCTGCCTCCTTCGGCGGCGGCGCCCTGGTGGCTGCGTGTCACCGAAGGCGGATTCCTCAATCGCAGCGGCCGGGTGATGAGCTATCGGCTGATCCACCACGCCAGCGGAGGCGACGCCGTGTACCAGGGCGGCCCGATGCCTCTGTCGACGATCGAAGGTCAGACCGTCGGGGCGACCGTGCCCGGGAACGCCGTCGGTGTGGGGCCCGGCCCGCAGACCTCGCGCACCCTGCGCGTGGGACCGAATCCGGCGCGACTCGGCACGCGTGTCGAGTTCATCGCCGGCCAGGGCGCGGGTCTAGAGGTCGAGATCTTCGATCTCGTGGGCCGGCGGGTGGCGCGCCTTCCATTCGCGGCCGGGAGCGGCGAGCGCCGCGTCTCATGGATGCTGCGGGATCAGCGAGGTCAATCGGTGCGTCCGGGCGTCTATCTGGCGCGTGCGGCCGAGGGCGAGCTCGTCCGGTTGGTCATCCTCGCGCCCTGAGCTCGGTCTTCAGGCAGCCATAGATCAAGAGCCTTTCACGAGCCTCCGATAACCGCCGTATGAATCGTTCCATCGGCAAGCGCCTCAAGTGGGTGCTGCTGGGCATCTCCTTGCCGTTTTTTCTCCTTCTCTCGTGCGGGCTCTACGTCGTGGCGGGTTGTGCGCATCGCTCCGATAGAGCGATGGAGCGGCACTTCGTGAGGCACCAGGCAGACTTTGAGAAGCTGGTCCGGCTGTTCCAGCAGGACGGAACGCTTTCACAGGGCCCGTACCTGAACTCGGCCTTCCCGTCCAACATGTCCAAGGGGAGGCGAGAGCGTTACGAAGTGCTCTATCGAAGGCTGGGAGTGATGAAGATCGAGCGTGAGGGCGGCGTGATCCTGATCCGTGCATCGACCGCCCACATCTTCGACCGGAAAGGTTACGCGTGGTGCGATCAACCGGTCGAGTCTTTCACCTGCGATGGTGTGACTTATCGAAGTCTTGCTTCGGCAGGCGAGCTGGTGAGCGGCGAGACCACTCGGGAGCTTCGACACCAATTCCGAGTGTTTCGGCCCATTGCCCCTCGTTGGTACATCTACTACCAGGGGACTTCCTGAAATGAACCAGGGGGCGGTGCTGAGCTTGCCTCCGGTCGCGCGCTGATCTCGTCCGCCGTGAACTTGGAGCCGTGCCGGTAGACGTTGTCCGTCATCCAGCCGCGCAGCGGCAGAGCCGGTTGTGCGCTCTCGCATGTCAAGGCTTCGTCACGCAAAACTGCGCCGGCGCAGTTTTCTGACATTCCCATGACAGCGTTGGCCTGCCATCGCCGCGCCGCCCGGGGCCTTATCTCGCCCTGATCAGGGCTCGGCCAGCACGGCCGCGAGCTGCTCGGGCTGCACCGGCTTGGTGAGATGCCGGTCGAAGCCGGCATCCATCGCCCGCTGCTTGTCCTCGGCCTGTCCCCATCCGGTGAGCGCCACGAGATAGATCGCGCGTCCCCAGGGCTGCGCGCGAATCTCACGGGCGAGATCGTAGCCATTGAGCCTCGGCATCCCGATGTCGAGGATCGCGGCGTCGTAGCGCTGCCCCTTCAGGGACTCGAGAGCTTCGACGCCGTCGTGCGCGGTCTCGACTCGGTGACCCATGGCCCCGAGCAGCAGCGCCAGGCTCTCCGCGCCGTCCAAGTTGTCGTCGGCGACCAGGATGTGGCGGCTCTCTCCCGTGATCAGCCTCGTGAGGTCCTGCCTCGGGGTGGCGGGAACCTCGGTGACGATCGGCATCGTCACCTCGAACGTGCTTCCCTTCCCGGGGCCCTCGCTCGAGGCGCTGACCGTTCCGCCATGGAGGGCCACGAGCCGCTCCGAGAGCGCGAGCCCGATGCCGAGGCCGCCGCGCGTCTTCTCGAGCGAGCGGTCGAGCTGGGAGAAGGGTTCGAAGATGTCGCGCAGCTTGTCGGGCGGGATGCCGATGCCGGAGTCCTTGACCGTGATCATCAGCTCGCGGCGATGCGAGCTCACGTCGACATCGATCTCGCCGCCACGGGGCGTGTACTTGATCGCATTGTTCACCAGGTTGCACACCACCTGCACGAGCCGCGCCCGGTCGGCATTCACGCGCAGGTCGCCGCGCTCGACGTGCCAGCGCAGCTTCTGCGAGGCCTCGTCCACGGCGAACTGGGTGGCATCCTTCACGTCGCCCACCAGCTCGCCCACCGAGAATTCCGAGCGCCGCAGCTCGAGGGCGTCGCGAGTGATCCGCGAGATGTCCAGCAGGTCTTCGATCAGTCGCACCATGTGCTGAACCTGGCGGTCGATCAGCTCCAGGCTGGGCCTCGAAGCCGGGTCCGTCCCCTTCATTCGCAGATACTGCGCGGCGTTGCGGATGGGCCCAAGGGGATTGCGGAGCTCGTGCGCGAGTGTCGCGAGGAATTCGTCCTTGCGGCGGTTCGAGTCGAGCAGCGACTGATGGGCCTCGCTCACCTCGACCAGCATCGCGTTGAAGGCGTCGACCAGCTGTCCGGTCTCGTCGCGCGTCTCCTTGCGCACGCGCAGCGACAGGTCGCCGCGGGTCTTCACCTGCTGGGCCACGTCGGCGATCGCGAGCACGGGCCTGGTGACCGCGGACTCGAGCAGGGTGGTCAGGCCGAGTGCGACCAGCAGGCTCGCGAGCAGCACCAACCCCAGGACTGGAAGGTAGTGAGACAGGCGACCCGCTCGGTCGTAATCGGCCAGCAGGTACACGGTGCCCACGCGCTCGTCGGCATCGCGCACGGCCTTGAAGAGGACGAGCCGGTCGCGGTCGAAGCGATAGCCTTCGGCGCCCGCGATGTCGGGGAACGTCGCGCGAGCTCCCGGCCGCGCCCACGTGGAGAAGAGACGGCCACCCTGATCGTAGACCGCGGCCTCGCGGATCTCCCTCCGGATCGACAGCAAGGCGAGGCTCTGGTGCGCGGTGAGCGTGTCGTGGAACACGATCGCCGGCGCGCTCGTGCGACCCACGACCTCGGCCTGCAGCAGCAGGTCGCCGGCCCAGGACGACTGATGCGATCGCACGTCGTGAGCCACCAGCACGATGCCGGCGAAGAGCAGCGCCGCCAGGGTCGTGACGAGCACGATCAGCATGATCTTCATGCGCAACGAAGGAATCGCGCGCAGCATCACGGGGTCCGTGTCATGACCTGGTGGGCCACCGCCAGCAGGCGGGAGCTGAGCGTGAGCCCGGCCTTGCGCGCGGCGCCCAGACCCACCTGGAAACGCACGTGGCCGTCCACCAGATCGAAGTTGATCATGCTTCCGAGCGCGAGCGCGTCCTCGGTGTCGGTCACCACGAGCACCGGACGGCCGCGAACCGAGCGGATGAGCGCGCCGAGCCGGTCGGCTTCCGAGTGGCCGATGAACAGCACGTGGAGCGCCGGAGGAGCGTCGAACGCCTTGAGCCGGACCACGGACATGGGACGTGCGTCGGCCGGACGCGCACGGATCAGACGCTTCAGCTCATCGGCCAGGCCCTCATCACCGACCACGCCGATGACCAGCGCGGCATCCGCGGCCGGCGCCGCCGACGCAGGCCATTCCACGTAACCGGAGAACTTCGAGATGAACGCGGCCTTGACGCTCCGCTCCAGATCCTCGCCGGAGAACGCCGGATGGATGACGGCGAGCACGCCGAGGACGACCGCGGCGAGCCGCAGGCTCTCGCGCAGACCCGATCCACTCAGAGCCGCCATTGGAGCTGGGCGAAGAAGCTGGGCCCGAACTCGGCGCGGTTCGCAACGTTCGCGCCCCATTCGGCGTGCGCGGGCCCGAAGAGGTTGTATCCGGTCACCGACAACTCGAATCTTTCGAGGAAGCGCGTTGCGATCCGGCCGTCGACCGTGGTGTAGCCAGGCACGGCGGACGGTTCCAGCTCGCCCACTTGCCGCACCCAGAGATCGATCTCGTGGGGATCGCCGAGGTCGAAGGATCCGCGTGCCATCCACCAATGGTGTGGATCGTTGCCGAGCGTCTGCCGGCCATTGATGTCCATGCTTCCAGGCTCGACGTCGATGTCACGGTTCTGCGCCACTCCTCCGGCACTGAATCGCACGCGATCGGTGACGCGATAGCTGGCCCACGCTTCGACCCCGTGCGTCACGGCGTCGATCCCGTTGAGGAACACCGGTCCGACCGCCGAGGGCTCGAGCGAGCGCAGCCGGTCGTAGACGCTGTAGAAGCCGGTCATCGAGTAGGCGAGCGCCGGATGAGGCTGGGCGCGGTAGCCGAGCTCGGCGACGTTGGCCAGCTCGGAGCGGAAATCCGGACCTCCCGCGAGGATGAAGTGGGGGGGCGCCGCGGGCGAGAAGAGCTCCCGATCGACGCGCGACGGCGCGCGGACCGCCCGGGAGACCGAGGTCCACAGCAGATGGCGTGACACCGGGCGCCACGTGGCTCGAACGGTCGGCAGGTACTCGAGCTCGGTGTACACGTTGTGCTCGAGACGAATCCCCGCGGTGAGATCGAGCTCGTCGGCGACATGGAACAGATCTTCGGCGAACACGTGCCAGTTGGTCAGGTCGCGATCCTCGGGGATGAACGCGACGGCCGGTCCCAGCGCCTCCGCGCGGTCGGGCTGGAAGCGGTAGCCGGCGCCCCACACTAGGTCGTGGCGCGCAATGCGGGCCTCGTGCTGGAACTCGGCATCCCACGTGTCGATCATGTCGTGGATCGACCCGGGCTGATCGCGCTCATTGCGCTCGTAATAGACCTGCGCGCGGAATCCCGGCGCCGAGGCCGGCTTTCGTATCCAGCGCCCGAGCACGTGATACCCGGACACGATGCGATCTTCGGGCACCTGCTCGATCTGGTTGTGAATACCGCCGGCGTCGATGAAGTACGTGCTCGTCTCGCCGACCCAGCGGCCGCGCAGGCCGCCGAGGAAGCGCTCCGAGGCATCGATCACGTCGCCGCCCGCTCCGAGGTCGCTGTGCTCCTGGTTCACGTACTTGCCGTACGCGCGGTAGTAGAAGGATCGGTGGCCCGCGCCATAGCGGGCTTCGCCGACCTGGAGATCTGATCCGCCGCCGCCGGCGACCAGGACGCCCTGAGTCTCTGGTGCTGCGCGCGTGATGATGTTGATGATGCCGTTGACCGCGTTCGTTCCCCACGAGGTGCCCCCGGGCCCGGTGAGCACCTCGATGCGGTCGAGGTCCTGGATCAGAAGGTCTTGGGCTTCCCAGAAGACTCCCGAGAACAGCGGCGAGTAGACGGTGCGCCCGTCGATCAGCACCAGCATCTTGTTGGCGAACACGCTGTTGAATCCGCGCGCGCTGATCGCGTACTGGTTGGCATCCGCGCGCGCGACCTGGAGGGTGGGAACGAGGCGCAGCAGCTCGGGCAGCGTCTTGGCGCCCAAGCGACGGATGTCTTCGGCCGTGAGGACGAACACCGAACCCGCGGTTTCGGAGAGCCGCTCGGCCCGCCGCGAGACCGATGTCACCTGCAGGTCGTTGAGCTGCTCGAGGCTCAGCTCCGAGAGATCGCTGGCGGCGAGACGGATCTCATCGCCGCCCGCGGCACGCCAGGGCCCGCAAGCCAGCAGAACGACGACTCCTGTCCTGATCCATGACCAAGGCAACGAGAATCTCTCCATTCGACGGCAGCGTGTCGACACACTGGAACGGCCTCTCTCTCGTCTACATCGATCGCAAGGCAGGGTGAAACGGGTTCACGAAAGGGCGCCGGCCATTGGACGGCGCCCTTTCTCGCGAACCATCTTCCTAGGAGATGTTGATCTGGCGCCGCTGTCGCGAGCTCTGCGTCTGAGGTAGCTCGATCTCGAGCACGCCGTTCTTGAAGCTCGCCGTGACCTCGTCGGCTTCGACGGACTCGGGCAGCGAAATTTCCCGGTAGAACCGGCCATACGTCCATTCCGTCTGGTAGTAGTCGCGGCCGCGTTGCTCGTCGTCTTCGCGACGCTCGCCTTCGACGATGAGCCGGTCGTTCCAGACGCTGACCTTGACGTCGTCGCGCTCGAGGCCCGGAAGCTCGACTCGGACCACCGTGCGCCCGTTCCGGTCGAACATCTCGGCGCGCGGCGACCAGACGTTCATCGACCGCCGGCCCCCGGACCGCACGTTGCCAAAATCTTCGAAAAAGCGGTCCACGTCGCCGCGGAAGCGGCGCAGCATGTCCAGCGGATAGGTCATCAGCTCACGCCCCATCGGCCAATCGAGCGCCGTCTGCGGTGTGCTCGAATAGGTCCGCATCGGGCTGGTGCTGGGCCGCGGGTTCGCCTGGACCCGTGAGCTCGTACCTCGGGCCATGCTCCTGCGCGGATTCTGCGGATGCTGCTGCTCCGGCTCGAGGTTCGAACGGGTCTGCCCATTCCCTGCGTTCCGACGTCGGTTCTTCATGGCTCCTCCTCCGTGATCGTTGGTCTCTCCGATGGGCTCGATCGACCGGACAGGCAGACGCGGTTATGAAAAGGTCGGGTGATGGGCATGTAATCTCTGCCCACCCGCGCCGCCCTGACTGCACGCCGTCCGTTGGGTGCGCGCTCCCGAAAGCTTTGAGACCAAAGCCGATAGCGGTAAGGGCTCGTCGAACCGAACGGACGCCTGCCAGGGTCGCTGGCTCCCGAAACTGCATCGCAGCAAGGACCGCGCCCGATTCGGGGGCACGAGTCGACCGGCGTTGTCGGCTGTGGTCGGTCGTCTCCAACGCCGTTAGGATCGGCCGCGAAGTGAGGCAGGAGTGCTTTATGAACCGCGATCGCTGGAAGCCAGCTTCCACACCCGCGCTTCCGCCGTCCTGATGTCCAGCTCTCCGAAGTCCATCGTGACGGCGCGCGAGGACTTCCTCGCGGTTCCGGGTGCGCGCCTCTACGTCCGGCAAGTGGGTGCTGGGCCGCCGCTCGTCATCCTTCACGGTGGACCCGATTTCAACCACCACTACCTGCTTCCCGAGATGGATGACTTGGCGCGGCGCTTCAGCCTCGTTTACTACGACCAGCGCGGACGCGGGAAGTCGTCGGACGGCGTGGCGCCCGAGGACGTGACGATCGCGTCGGAACTCGATGATCTCGACCGACTCCGAGTCCACCTCCGCGTGGACGCGATGGCCATACTCGGCCACTCCTGGGGCTGCGTCCTGGCCATGGAGTACACGGCGCGGCATCCCGCTTCCGTGAGCCAGCTGATCCTGCTGAACACCGCACCCTCGTCACACGCCGACCTGTTGCGGACGCGAGAGCATCGGCAGGCCCACCACAGCGAGTGCTTGGCCAGGATGAGCGAGATTGCGAAGACCCCCGCCTATGCCAAGGGCGACGTGGCGGTGGAGGCCGAGCTGTACCGGGCGCACTTCGGCGCGACGTTCCGGCGCCGGGAGACGCTCGAA
>DASTBI010000243.1 GCA_035712145.1 Candidatus Eisenbacteria bacterium
CGGGGTGGGGGCTCAACGTCCAGCGCTTCCTCGATCCGATCTCCGGCTGGGGTTTGTGGGGTCTGGCGGCGCTCGCGCTGGTTCCTGCTGTCGCGAGGCGCGGCGTTCCTGCGCTCGAGAAGGCCGGCGACCGGCTCGCGCATTCGCGCCGAGCGTATGCGGTGGTGTGGCTGCTCGGCACGGCACTGGTTTGGCTGATGCCGGATCGGGTGTGGTTCGTGGGCGACTTCCTGATCCGGATGGGAAACGTGGAGTCGGGATCCCTGCGGACCAGCTACGTCCATGCGCTTCCGCTGGACCTCTGGCTCCACGGCCCGTTGCTGGCATGGGGTCGCGGCTCCGCGGAGTCCGCGACCCTCGCGCTTCGCGTCCTGGGCGCCATCGAAGCCGGGCTCCTCGCCGTCCTCTCCGTCGCCTTCGCGCGGGCGCTGCGGCTGTCCGGAGTCTTCGCCGCGCTCGCGGCGGGCATCGTGTTCTTCGGCGGATACCTCACGATGTTCACCGGGCTCGGCAAGCCGGCCAGCGAGCTGTGCCTGGCCACGGTGGCTTTGTCGACGTTCGGAATCCGGGCCATCGAGAAACGCTCGAGCCTGCTGCCTTGCGGCCTGGTGATGGCCGCGGCGCTGCTGCTCCATCGCTCGAGCGTGATGTTGATTCCGGTGTGGCTGTTGGTCGTCGCATGGTCCGGTGCGTGGCGCCGGCCCGCCAGCGTCGTGGGGATCGTGGTCGCGCTGAGCGCCGGGATCTTCGCGATCCCCAGGATTCTCGCGATCGCCGCCGGCTACGACCTCACGCATCACCGGGCGGGGCTGTCGTTACCGCGCTTTCTCGACCTCATGAACCTCGTGATCGCGCTTTCGCCGCTGGCCATCGCGATCCCGCTGCTGCTCGTGGTTCGCGGTGGCGGAACGTGGACCAGGAGGGACGGGCGGGTCCTCCTCGTCTCAGCGCTCTCGTTCATGCCGGCCTTGCTGCTGATCGCGCCGCAGCAGGGAGTCTTTCGCGACTGGGACGTGTTCGCGCCGGCCGCTACAGCGCTCTCGATGCTCGTCGCCTGGCTGGTCGTCGAGACCGTGGTCGCGGCGCCGAGCCGCACCTGGCTCGCGGTGTCCGCGTTGGCGCTGGTCACGATGTCTGCGGTTCAGTGGCTGGCCATCAACCGCAATGAGCAGCGCGGTCTCGCGCGCGTGCGCTCGTATCTCCTCGGGCCTCCCGGACCGTCGCCTGCCGAGCGCGCGCTCGGGTGGGACTTCCTGACTTCGCGCAACATACGGCTCCAGAACTGGACCGAAGCCGCGGATGCCGCCGCGCATGCCGCCGCCGATGCGCCGCATCGCCGCGTGCTCCTCACCTGGGCGCTCGCGGCGACCATGGGCGACGACGACCGCACCGCCGCGCAGGTCTACCGCCAGCTGCTCGATCGGGAGCCGGAAGATCCGCTCGGCTGGCTCGGCCTCGCCGGGGCGGCATGGAGATTGGGCGATCGTGCGGAGCTGGAGCGGGCCGTCGCGAAGCTGCGCACGTACTCTCCCGGCGGACCCGAGATGGCGACGATACGCCGCCACCTCACCTACTACCCGAAGGTCTGGTCCGCTCCAGACACGGTGAACGGCTGGTCGCCGCGCTGAGAGCGCGACCTCAGCGCTTCCGCGGCACCAGCGCGATCGCTCGCACCGGTCCGCCCGAGCCGCCTTCGATCTTGGTGGGCAGCGCGAACACCGTGGCGCCGGTCGGCGGCAGCGCGGACAGGCCGCGCAGGTTCTCGAGGCCCGCGACGTTTCGCGCCGCGGCGATGCGGTGGACGATGAAGTCCTTCGACTGTCCGTAGTCGATCGAAGGCGTGTCGAGACCGATCGCGCCCACGCCGCGCTCCTCGACCAACCGTCGCGCCGCTTCCGCGCCGTAGCTCGGGAAGTGGAGCTTGGAGGCGTCGTTCGGCGTGTCGTCGCCGAAGTACGCTTTCCGATCCGGCCAGCGCTTCTCCCATCCCGTGCGCAGCAGAACGATCGCGCCGGCGGGGATCCGGCCGTGCTGCTTCTCGAAGCGCTGGATGTCGGCGACGGTCAGGCGGTAATCCGGGTCTTTGGCCGCGGCGTCGGAGACATCGATGACCACGGCCGGCGCCACCAGCCGGTCGAGCGGAATCTTCTCCATGGTCACGCCCGCCGAGTCGAAATGGATCGGCGCATCGAGATGCGTGCCGCCGTGCTCCGGAGTGCAGAAGGAATTCGCCGCGTAGAACCAGCCACCGGGAACGACCCCGTGGGACAGCCGGTCGAGCTTGAAGCCCGACGGCGAGGTTGGCCAGAACAGCGTCTTCTCGTTGAGCGGATGCGTGAGATCGACGATCTCGTAGCCGCGAAGATCGAGCGGCTGAGCCGCGGCGGGCCGGACCGGCGTGGCGAGCAGCGCCACGCCGATCATGGCCATCCCGAGTCGCGACATGGGCTCCTTACGGACCCGGCGCGGAAGAGGCGCTCTTGGGATCCGCCTTCGCCTTGTCCCAGTCTCCGGCCTGGATGTACGAGATCTTGGCCGGGTCCACGTGGGCCTTCATCGCCTTGAGGATCTGATCGGGCGTCAGCGCCTCGATCCTCTTCTCGAGCGTTTCGTCCCACGACAGCGTTCGCCCCTCGTACTCACGAATCACGAGCGCCTGGGCCAGCTCGCGATCGAGAGACCGCGAGAGCTCGCGTCTCTGGAGCAGGCCTTTCTTCGCCTCGGCGATCTCTTCGGGAGTGAAGCCCTTGTCGAGGACCTTGGTGATCTCTTCGATATAGCCGGTCGTGAACTTCTCGCGGTTCTGCGGCGCGTAGATGCCTTGGGAGCTGAACTGGGCGTCCTGGTCGAAGGCGCTGGCGCTGTAGCTCGAGCCCACGCCGTAGCAGATACCGTCCTTCTGACGCAGTCGCATTGCGAGCCGAGAGTTGAGCCCGCTGGCGCCGGTCATGTAATTCCCGAGCACCATCCCCGGATAATCGGCGTGGTCGTCCCGCATGGCGATGCGAAGTCCCCCCGCGAACGTCGCGCTCTCCTTGTCGGGCGCCGCGATGGCGTCGCGAAGCGGCGGCCGGTCCTCGGACTTGGTGGCCAGGCGCGCGAACGGCTTCTTGTTGGTCCAGCCACCGAACAGCTCCTGCACCAGCTTCTTCACCTCGGCCGCATCGCAATCGCCGACCACGGCGATCTGCGCCGACGAGGCGCCGTAGAACTCCTGATGGAACGCCCGCACGTCGGCGAGCTTGGCGGCCTTGTACAGGGGAATGCGCTCGTCGGGGCTGAGCGCCGCACGAGGATCGGTGGCGGGGTAGGGATAGAGGTGCTTGCGCAGCGCGGTGAACGCCTTCTGCCCCGGATCGCTCTTCGCGTTCTCGAACGACGTGATGTTCTCCTGGCGCAGCTGCTCGAGCTCGGTCTCGGGGAACGCCGGCTGGCGCAGGACCTCGGCGGCGAGCCGCAGCGCGTCGGCCAGGTTCTCACGCGTGGTCTCGAGCGTGACGCTCGCCGCCGTGGGTCCGCCGGACACCGAGAGCTGCGCCTTCAGACGGTCGGCTTCGTCACGGATCTGCTGCCGGCTGCGCTTGGTGGTCCCCCGCATCAGCATGCTGGCCGCCAGCTCTCCCGCGACGGCCTTGCCTTGCAGCGAGGCTTCGTCGCCGAAGCGGAAGACCATGCTGACGTTCGCCAGCGCGCCGCGGGTCTTCTTGGGCACCACCACCAGGCTGATCCCCGGCTCGATCTTCGAGCGCACCACGCGCGACTCGATCGCCGCCGGCTTGGGATCGAACGCCTCGCCCGCCGCGAGCGCTTCGCGTCCCTTGTAATCCTGGACCAGCGCCATCACGTCGGGACTTGCGGGAATGGGCGCGCGCTGGGTCGCCTTGGTCGGCAGGTAGGTGCCCAGCGTGCGGTTCTCCGGCTTGAGGTACGTCTGCGCTGCGCGGTGGACGTCCTCGGGCGTGACCTTCTCGAGGCGATCGCGGTGGATGAACATCAAACGCCAGTCCCCCGCCGCGGCCCATTCGGAGAGCTGGAGCGCCGCGCGCTCCGAGTTCCGCATGACGGTCTCCCAGTCCTTGAGACGGCTGTCGCGCGCCCGCTTCACCTCGTCGGCGGTGGGAGGCTGCGCCGCCGCATCCTGCAGGACCTTGAGCATCGTGGCGCGCGCCTCGTCGACCGACTGCTCGGTGCGCAGCTCGGCATTCGCCACGAGCACGCCGGGATCGTGGAAGCGGAACGCAAAGCTTCCCACGGAGGACGCCTTCTTGGCCTCGACCAGCGCCTTGTGAAGCCGGCCCGAAGGCGAGTCGCCAAGGATGAACGAAAGCAGGTCCACGGCCGGGAAGTCGGGATGCGAGCCGGCGGGGACGTGGTAGAGCGCCGCGACGACCTGAGTGTCGCCCACGCGTCGCAGCGTGACCGAGCGCTCGCCGTCCTGCGCCGGCTCGACGGTCCAGGTCGAAGGCAGCGTGCGCTTCGGCCGCGGGATGGCGCCGAACAGGGTCGCGATCTTGCCCAGCGTGCGGGCCTCGTCGAACTTGCCGGCCACCACCAGGATGGCGTTGTCGGGCTGGTACCAGGTGCGATAGAAGGCCTGCAGATTCTCGATCGGCACCCGCTCGATGTCTTCGCGCGAGCCGATGGTCGACTTGCCGTAGTTGTGCCACAGGTAGGCGGTGGACATCATGCGCTCGAGCAGCACGCGCTGCGGTGAGTTCTCGCCGATCTCGAACTCGTTGCGCACCACGCTGAACTCGGTCTCGAGGTCCTTCTTGGCGATGAACGAGTTCACCATGCGATCCGCTTCGAGATCGAGAGCCCAGTCGAGGTTCTCCTCGGTGGCGGCAAAGGTCTCGAAGTAATTGGTGCGATCGACCCAGGTCGTGCCGTTGGGCCGCGTGCCGTGAGCAGCCAGCTCCTGCGTGATGTTCGTGTGCTTCTTGCTGCCCTTGAACACCATGTGCTCGAGCAGATGCGCCATGCCGGTCTCGCCGTAGCCTTCATGGCGCGA
>DASTBI010000244.1 GCA_035712145.1 Candidatus Eisenbacteria bacterium
GCCCCAGGATGTGATGAGCCGACATCGAGGTGCCAAACTCCTCCGTCGATGTGGACTCTTGGGAGGAATAAGCCTGTTATCCCCGGAGTACCTTTTATCCGTTGAGCGATGGCCCTTCCATACAGAACCACCGGATCACTATGACCTGCTTTCGCACCTGTTCGACATGTACGTCTCACAGTTAAGCACGCTTGTGCCATTGCACTCTGTGCGCGATGACCGACCGCGCTGAGCGTACCTTTGCACTCCTCCGTTACTCTTTGGGAGGAGACCGCCCCAGTCAAACTACCCACCATACATTGTTCCCAGCCCGGATAACGGGCCGAGGTTAGAACTCCGAAATTGTCAGGGTGGTATTTCAACGTCCCCTCCACGAAAGCTAGCGCCTCCGCTTCATAGGGTCCCACCTATCCTACACAAACAAGTTCAAAGTTCAGTGTAAAGCTGTAGTAAAGGTTCACGGGGTCTTTCCGTCTTTCCGCAGCTACGCCGCATCTTCACAGCGATTTCAACTTCACTGAGTCTCGGGTCGAGACAGTGTGGCCAGCGTTACGCTTTTCGTGCAGGTCGGAACTTACCCGACAAGGAATTTCGCTACCTTAGGACCGTTATAGTTACGGCCGCCGTTTACCGGGGCTTCGATCAGGAGCTTCGCCTTGCGGCTGACCCCATCAATTAACCTTCCGGCACCGGGCAAGCGTCAGACCCTATACATCCACTTTCGTGTTCGCAGAGTCCTGTGTTTTTGGTAAACAGTCGCAGCCACCGATTTCGTGCCTCCTCTAACTGCTTCGTGGAGCAAGTCCACTAACAACCAAAGGAATACCTTCTCCCGAAGTTACGGTATCAATTTGCAGAGTTCCTTAACCCGAGTTCTCTCAAGCGCCTAAGCAGATTATCTGCTCACCCACCAGTGTCGGTTTACGGTACGGTCAGTTACCACCTGAAGCTTAGAGGCTTTTCCTGGAAGCGTGGCATCGGCTAACTCGGGGACCGAAGTCCCCTCGCACTCGGCTCTCTGGATAAATGTCGGCGGATTTTCCAACCGACAATCCCTACGACCTTGGACGGTGCATGCACCGCCTAACCTAGCCTTCTCCGTCATCCCATCGCAGTGATACCTGGTGCAGGAATATTGACCTGCTTTCCATCGACTACGCCTTTCGGCCTCGCCTTAGGAACCGACTCACCCTGCGCCGATTAACGTGGCGCAGGAAACCTTGGGTTTTCGGCGAACGGGTTTTTCACCCGTTTTAACGTTACTCATGTCAGCATTCGCACTTCTCATACCTCCAGCATGCCTCACAGCACACCTTCGCAGGCTTAGAGAACGCTCCCCTACCGCGTACGCGCCCGAAGGCACGCACACCCATAGCTTCGGTACTCGGCTTGAGCCCCGTTAAATCTTCCGCGCGAGCCGACTAGACCAGTGAGCTATTACGCTTTCTTTAAAGGATGGCTGCTTCTAAGCCAACCTCCTGGCTGTCTATGCCTTCTCACATCGTTTACCACTTAGCCGAAATTTGGGGACCTTAGCTGATGGTCTGGGTTATTTCCCTTTTCACGATGGACGTTAGCACCCACCGTGTGTCTCCCGAGCATTACTTCTGGGTATTCGGAGTTTGCAAGGAGTTGGTAGACCGAGGTGGTCCCCTTCTCCTAACAGTGCTCTACCCCCCAGAGTATTCACTCGAGGCACTACCTAAATAGCTTTCGGGGAGAACCAGCTATCGCCAGCCTTGATTAGCCTTTCACTCCTATCCACACATCATCGACGCACTATTGCAACAGTGGTTCGTTCGGGCCTCCAGCCAGTGTTACCTGGCCTTC
>DASTBI010000245.1 GCA_035712145.1 Candidatus Eisenbacteria bacterium
GGCATGGAGGCCTGCGCCACGTCGCATCATTGGTCGCGCGAGCTCAGGGCGCTCGGGCATACCGTGCGGCTGATGCCGCCCGCCTATGTGAAGCCCTACGTCAAGCGGCAGAAGAACGATGCCGCCGACGCCGAGGCCATCTGTGAAGCGGTGACCAGGGCGAACATGCGCTTCGTGGAGACCAAGGCGCCTGAGCAGCAGGCCTGCCTGATGCTCCACCGGACACGCCATCTCTTCATTCGCCAGCAGACCAGCGTGATCAACGCGATCCGTGCCCATATGGCGGAGTTCGGGATCGTCGCACGGGTCGGCCGCAATGGCGTCGAGGAGCTGCTCGAGGTGGCCGCCGATCCAGCTGATCGGCGCTTGCCTGAGGTGGCGCGCACCTGCGTGACGGCCCTTGGCGAGCAACTTCGCATGCTGAAAGCGCAGATCCTGGAGTTCGATCGCCGGATCAGAGCCTGGCACCAGTCCAGCCAGACGAGCAAACGGCTCGATCAAATCCCCGGCATCGGACCAGCCTTGGCGACTGCCCTGGTCGCCAGTGTGCCCGATCCCATGGCCTTCCGATCAGGACGGAACTTCTCTGCCTGGATCGGGCTCGTGCCCAAGCAGTACTCGAGCGGGGGCAAGGACAGGCTCGGCAGCATCAGCAAGCAGGGCGACCGTTATTTACGCGGCCTGTTCACCGCTGGCGCACTCGCCGTCATCCGCTATGCCAAACTACATGGCACCGAGCATCGACCCTGGCTCACGGCCTTGCTGGCTCGCCGGCCGACCAAGGTCGTGGCGATCGCGCTGGCGAACAAGCTCGCCAGGATGGCCTGGGCGATCATGGCCAAGGGGGAGCGCTACAAGGAACCGGCCGCGCTGGCGGCGTGAACGAGATCACGCCGTCAATCGGCGTGATGTGAGGTTGGGAGGGCGAACAGCACGTAATGCAGAACCGGTCGATCCGGCGATCAGGACAACCCACAATGTGCCATCGCATCATCGAATGCGAGCTTTTGACCGGGACCTGATCCG
>DASTBI010000246.1 GCA_035712145.1 Candidatus Eisenbacteria bacterium
AAGCGATGCGATTCGACTACTCGAAATGGAAGGGCCCGCGGCCCGAAGACCTCCAGTTCATCAAGCAGTTGATGGACATCTATCGCAACCTGCTGCTCCAGACCGGCGGGGATGTCGAAGAAGCGCTGCGCTGGATGGAGCACTTCGGCGAGCAGTACGGATTCTTCAACGAGCGCTTCGGCATCGCGGACTTCAAGAAGCTGCTCGAGAAGACCGGTGAAGTCGAGCGCACGCCCAAGGGGTTCAAGATCACCCCCAGGGGCGAGAAGCGCATCCGCCAGGATTCCCTGAACGAGATCTTCTCCAGCCTCCAGGCCGGCGCCGTCGGCGACCACCGCACGCCGGTGGCGGGCAAGGGCGGCGAGCGGCTGAGCGAGACCCGCGCCTACCAGTTCGGCGACAGCTTCTCGGATCTCGATCCGCTGGCCTCGATGAGCAATGCCGTCCGCAATCACGGCATGGACGAGATCCGGATCACCGAGGACGATCTGGAGGTGTTCGAGCAGGAGCACCTCTCCTCGTGCGCCACGGTGCTGATGGTGGACATCAGCCACAGCATGATCCTCTACGGCGAGGACCGCATCACGCCCGCCAAGAAGATCGCACTCGCGCTCAGCCAGCTCATCCAGACGCGTTACCCGCGAGACACGCTGGATGTCGTGCTGTTCGGCGACGACGCGCAGCGCGTGCCGCTCAAGGAGCTGATGAAGATCCAGGCCGGCCCGTACCACACCAACACCAAGGCCGGCCTCTCGATGGCGCGCCAGATCCTCGAGACACGGAAGGGCGTCAACAAGCAGATCTTCATGATCACCGACGGCAAGCCTTCGGCGATCCGCGAGCACGGCCGGCTCTACAAGAATCCCTTCGGGCTCGACCCGCGCATCGTCAACAAGACGCTCGAAGAGGCGATGGCTTGCCGGCGCAAGCGCATCACGGTCACGACCTTCATGCTGGCGACCGACTATCCGCTGCTCGACTTCGTGCGCAAGCTCACCGCCATCAACCAGGGGCGCCTCTACGAGACCGACCCGCAGAACATCGGCGCCTATGTCTTCCACGATTTCGTGAGGAACCGACGCAAGCGTCTGCACTAGAGCCGCCCACCGCCGTGATCCTGGAGGTCCCGTGAGCACCCCCGCCGCGATTGCCACGTCCGCCCTCGAACGCTTCCTCCGCTACGTCACCTACGATACCCAGTCGTCGGACGCCTCCAGCACCTCGCCGAGCACCGACAAGCAGCTGGTCCTGCTCGATCTCCTGGTCCGCGAGCTGAAAGACCTGGGCCTCGGCGACGCCGTGCGTCATCCGCAGGGGGTGGTCATGGCCACGCTTCCGGCCACGACTCGAAAAGCCAATGTCCCCGTGATCGGCTTCATCGCCCACGTCGACACGTCGCCGGAGGAGAGCGGCGCTTCGGTCAAGCCGATCGTTCACTCCAATTGGCAGGGCGGCGACATCGTGCTTCCGGACGACCCCAGCGTGGTGCTCAGGCCTTCCGAGATCCCGGCGCTGCGCGCCCAAATTGGGAACGACATCGTCACCGCGTCCGGGACCACGCTGCTCGGAGCCGACAACAAGGCGGGCGTGGCGGCGATCATGGCCGCCGTCGAGCACATGGTTCGCCATCCCGAGATCCCGCACGGCAAAGTGCGCATCGCCTTCACGCCCGACGAAGAGATCGGCCGCGGGGCCGATCACTTCGACGTCGCCGAGTTCGGAGCGTTCTGCGCCTACACGATGGACGGGGAAGGCCGCGGGCGGCTCGAGAACGAGACCTTCTCCGGTGACTCGATGACGGTCACGTTCACGGGCTTCAACACGCATCCCGGCTTCGCCAAGGGAAAGATGGTGAACGCCATCAAGGCCGCGGCGGACTTCATCGCACGCCTGCCTCGTGACCGGATGACGCCGGAGGCCACGTCGGGACGTGAAGGGTTCGTCCATGCCCTCGAGATCGAAGGCGGAGTGGGCGAGGCCAGGATCCGTCTCATCGTGCGCGACTTCGAGACTCCGAAGCTCGCCGAGATGGAGCGCCAGGTGGAGAAGCTCGCCGGCGAAGCCGCGGCGGCATGGCCTGGAGTTCGCGCCACCTGCGTGGTGAAGGAGTCCTATCGCAACCTTCGCGAGGTGCTCGAACGCCATCCGCAGATCGTCGAGCATGCCGCCGAGGCGATCCGCCGCGCGGGGCTCGAGGTCGAGCGCTCCGCCATTCGCGGCGGCACGGACGGCTCGAGGCTCAGCTTCATGGGACTGCCGACGCCGAACCTGTTCGCCGGCGAGAACAACTTCCATTCCAAGCTCGAATGGGTGTCGGCTCAGGACATGGACAAGTCGGCCGAGACCATCGTCCACCTCTGCCGGATCTGGGAAGAGAGAGCCTGACGCGGCCTATGTTCATCGACCCGGCGGCGATGGAGCAGCGGCATCTCCATCACTTCCTCATCAGCGTCATCGTGCCCCGGCCGATCGCGTTCGTCTCCACCGTGGGCGCCGACGGCAGCCACAATGTCGCGCCGTTTTCCTACTTCAATCTGATCTCGAGCCGCCCGCCGCTGGTCGGGATCTCGGTCAATCGTCGGGCTGCGGGGCCCAAGGACACCGCGCGCAAGGTGCGCGAGACCGGCGAATTCGTGGTCAACCTGGTGGACGAAGCGCTGAGCGCGAAGGCGGTCGAAGCGTCCGGCGAATGGCCCCCGGACGTGGACGAGTTCACGCTCACCGGCCTGACTCCGGCGCGGTGCGAGAAGGTGAAGGCGCCGCGTGTCCTGGAGTCGCCGGTGAATCTCGAGTGCCGTCTGGAGCGGGTGGTCGAGGTGGGGGAAACCGATTTCATCATCGGTGAGGTGGTGTGGGCCCACGTGCGTGACGACGTGCTGCGGGACGGGCGGGTGGATCCGGTCCTGCTGAAACCGGTCGGGCGTTTGGGCGGCGATCAATACACGGTGGTGCGCGAGGCCTTCTCGATGCCGCGGCCCCGCGTCGCCCGGCCCTCCTAGTCATGCACGCACGACTCGTCTTCCTGCTCGCGCTGTTCCTGGGCGTCACACGCTTCGCCTCCGCCCAGGGGGACTCGCCGGCGGATTCGTCGTTCCTTCGCCGCTATGCCGAGACCAACCGCTTCACGCTCGGCGTCCCGACCGGCATCCAGATCACACCCGGCGGAGACGCGGTCCTCTTCCTGCGTTCCGGTCCGCGCAGCCTGGTGCAGGATCTCTTCGTGTTCGAGCCCGCTCCGCGCATCGAGCGGCTGCTGGTGACCGCCGACACGCTGCTCGGCGGCGGCGAGGAGAATCTGACGCGCGAGGAGCGCGCCGCCCGCGAGCGGAAGCGCCTGAGGACCCGTGGCATCACCTCCTATGATCTCTCGGCCGACGGGAAGCGGGTCCTGGTGCCGCTTTCGGGGCGTCTCTTCGTGGTCGAGGTCGGCAGTGGCGCGTTTCGCGAACTGAAGAGCACCAACGGCGCCGCCGACGCCGCCCGGTTGTCACCCGATGGTCGGCGCGTGGCATGCGTGCGGGATGGCGACCTCTATGTGATCGATCTCGCCGACGGCAGTGAACGGCGGCTCACGCGCCGCGAGAGTCCGGACGTCACCAACGGGCTGGCCGAGTTCATCGCGCAGGAGGAGATGGATCGCTTCGACGGCTACTGGTGGTCGCCCGACTCCAAATGGATCGCGTTCCAGCACACCGACACGCGCGAGGTCGAGAAGCTCTACATCGCCGATCCCGCGCACCCCGAGCGGGCGCCCGAGGCCTGGCCTTATCCGCGCGCCGGCCAGAAGAACGCCGTCGTGCGACTGGGTGTGATGTCCGCCGACGGAGGTCCCGCCACGTGGATGACCTGGGATGCCGGGCCGTATCCCTACCTGGCGCGCGTGACATGGGAGCGGAACGCTCCGCTCACTTTGCTGGTCCAGAACCGCGAGCAGACCGAAGAGCGCCTGCTGTCGGCCGACCCGCGCACCGGAAACACCGCGACGCTGCTGGTGGAGCGTGACGCGGCGTGGCTCAACCTGACCACGAAGACGCCGCGCTGGCTACCGGACGGCAGCGGCTTCCTGTGGATCAGCGAGCGCCGCGGGACGCCGCAACTCGAGCTGCGCCACAAGAGCGGCAAGCTGTTGCGGAATCTGGGTGGATCGAAGCTCGGATTACGCGAGCTGGTGCACGTCGACCCGAAGCGCAAGATCGCCTGGGTCCTGGCGAGCGCTCAGCCGACCGTGAAGCACCTGGTGCGCGTGCCGCTCGACGGCTCCGCCGTGGTGAACCTCAAGAAGCCGAGAGAGCCCGCGGTCGAGAAGGCGGTCTTCCCCGAAGGCGGGAACGAGCTCTACGTTCTCGAGATCAACTCCCTCGCGGGCGCACGGCGCCATGAGGTCTGGAACACCGATGGGGAGCGCGTGACGTCGTTGCGCTCGATCGCCGAGGAGCCGGACGACCTGCCGCGCGTCGAGCTCGCCTCGGTCGGTCCCGCTCCGGGCATTCACACGGCGCTCATCCGCCCACGGGCGTTCGATCCCGGCCGGCGTTATCCGGTGATCGTCCATGTCTACGGCGGACCATGGTCCCAGATGGTCACGGCCGACCGGCGGCGCTACCTGCTCGACCAATGGATCGCCGACCACGGCTACATCGTGGTCTGCGTGGACGGCCGGGGCACGCCGGGCCGGGGACGAGCCTGGGAGCGGGCGATCCGCGGCGATCTCGCGACATTGGCGCTTCAGGATCACGTCAGAGCGCTGCGCGCCCTGGCGGTCAAGCATCGCGAGCTCGACTTGTCCCGGGTCGGAGTGTGGGGATGGTCCTTCGGCGGATACTTCTCGCTGATGGCGGTGATGCGACATCCGGAGGTGTTCCACGCCGCGGTCGCGGGGGGCCCGGTGGTGGACTGGCGCGATTACGACACGCACTACACCGAGCGCTACCTGGGGCTGCCGCAGACCGAGGCGGGCGCCTACGACAAGAGCTCGGTGCTGACCTACGCGAGCCGCCTTCGCCGGCCGCTGCTGATCGTTCACGGAACCGCCGACGACAACGTCTACGTGGTCCACAGTCTGCGGCTTTGCGAGGCGCTCAATCGCGCCGGCAAGGACTACGAGTTCATGCCGCTCGTGAACCAGACGCACATGGTGGTGGATCCGCAGGCGACCGTGCGGCTCTACTCGCGGCTCGTTCAGCACTTCGACCGCGCGCTGGCGCCGGGCCGGGCCGCTGCCGCGCCGTGAGCGAGGTGCGCCGCATCCCGGTGCGCAAGGAAGACCTGTGGACGTTCACCGAGCGCAACGTTCCGCTGTGGGATGTCCTCGAGCTCTTCCCGCGTGACGCCATCGGGCCGCGCGGGCCCAAGGACCCGCCGCCGCCTTACGAGGTGCGCCCCATCATCGTCGAGACCGATCTCGGCTGGTCGTTCGAGACCGACATCCAGTATGGCGCCTGGATCTTTCGGCCACGGTCGCCGAACAAGCCGGGGATGATGAAGTGGTGTCGCGACCGCGGACTCGAGGAGGGCGACACGATCGTGCTCGAGAGACTGGATGAGCGGCGCTTCAGGTTGTCATTGGAGAAGGCCGGTTTCAGCGCGCCCCATCGACCGGTATGAGCTGGACGATCTCCTGAGCATCGGGAAATCGGCCTTGCTGCTTCTTCGAAAAGAGCAGATGGCCGTCCAGCACGACCTCGAACTGGCCGCCGGCGCCTTTGATGAGCTTGGTCTCGACGTTCGAGCGCTGCTTGCGGATCTCGGCCACCAGACCGGTAGCCCTTGGCAGGTAGTTTCAAGCCACGCAGTACGTGATCTCGAGCACCATGAGGATCCTCCATGACGGGGGAATCAACCTGAACTCATCCTAAGACTCCAACTGGCCGAAAACCAGGACGCACGAGGTCCGCGGTTTGACCCTGAGCCAGGGCCACGGCACCCTCTTCGAGCCAGCCCCTGCGTTGCACCAACCCTTTCACGGCCAGTCTCCACATGCCCCAGCGCATCGCCACCATCGAGGAGCGCCTTCGCAAGGCCCTGGGCGAAGCTCTCCTCACGCACGAGCCCCTGCGCCATCACACCACCTTCCGCATCGGCGGGCCCGCCGACTACTACTTCGCGGCTCGAACCGCCGATCAGATGGTGACCGCGCTGCAGACCGCCCGGGAGATCGACCTGCCGGTCTTCCTGCTCGGTGGCGGCAGCAACCTGCTGGTCTCGGATGACGGCTTCAGGGGTCTGGTGCTGCGAAACGCGATCGAGCAGGTGGAGTTCGACTCCACCGCGGCCCATGTGGGAGCGGGCGCCGACTTCCTGCAGTTCATCTACGAATGCCGTGACCGCGGGCTCTCCGGCCTCGAGTTCGCCGCCGGAATCCCCGGCTCGATTGGCGGCGCGCTCTACGGCAATGCCGGATGCTACGGCCAGGACATCGGCTCGTTCACGATCGAGTGCACCCACACGACCCTCGATGGCGCCACCACGGAGACCAAGCCCGCGGCGTGGTACCAGTTCGCCTACCGCGACTCGCGCCTCAAGCGCGATCCGCGCGTCCTCCTGTCCTGTCTGCTGCAGCTCAAGCGCGGAGATCCCGCCGCCATCCAGGCGGTGATCGAGGAGAAGCTCGAGATCCGCCGGCAGAAGCATCCTCAATGGCGAGTGGAGCCGACCGCCGGCTCGTACTTCAAGAATCTCCCGCCCGACTGGCAGATGCCGGGCGCCAGGCACTCGCCGGGCACGCGGCGTGTTCCTGCCGGCCAGCTCCTCGACGAGGTCGGATGCCGCGGGCTGCGCGTCGGCGACGCCATGGTGTTCGCCAAGCATGCCAACATCATCATCAACGCCGGGCGTGCGACCGCGCAGGAGGTGCTGGAGCTGGCCGAGATCATGAAGGCCCGCGTGCGCGAGCGCTTCGGCGTCACGCTCGAAGAGGAAGTGATGTATCTGGGCAAGCGGCCAGGGAGAGCGGGCGCGACCGGCTGAGCGCCCGCTTCAGTGCGCGGCGCCCAGCCGAGCCAGTCCTTCGCGCGAGGCACGGAACTCGGGATCGACCGCGAGCGCCTTTCGATAGGCCGCGATCGCCGGCTCCTTCATCCCCGAGATCGCGAGGGCCTCGCCGAGGCTGTCCCATGCATTGGCCGACCGAGGATAGGCGCGCGTGTTCATGCGGAAGACCGAGAGCGCCTCGGACTGTCTCTGCGCATTGAGCAAGGAATATCCCAGCCGATTGACGTCGGCTTCCAGGGTGCGGAAGCGGTTGGCGCGCTCCTGGCGCGCGCGCTCGAATGCCCGCTCCGCTCCGGCGCTGTCGCCGCGAAGCACGGCCGCCTCCATCACCGCGGTCAAGGGAGGCTCGGATCCGTACGCGAGGATGGCCTCCATCGCCGGATCCTGGCCCTTGGTGTACTGGGCCGACGTCAGCGGCGTGTACAGGCGGGGAGCCAGGTAGTCGCGCCGGTCGCGCGGGTCGTAGGGCCGCCATGGAAGCGTGGAGACGTTCACCGAGATGCCGCTTCGTGGCAGAACGACCGAGCGGTGGTCGCCGAAGAAGAACGTCGCGTTTCCCGTGGGCTCGCCCACGAACGTCGCGTCGGTCCACTTCTCGAGGTCGAGCGCCAGATTCATGGCCGCCGAGAACGTCTTGCCACCGAGCACCACGAACAGCCGGCCTGAACGATCCAGCGCGGGACGCCGGATCAGGCCACGGACCACCTGGCGGTTGTAGAAGTTGTTGCCTCCGCCGTTCTCGCGCAGATCGAGCACGAAGCGCTGGACCGGGAGCGAGTCCGCCATCGCGAACACCCGCCTCCAGAACGGCACGCTCGCCTCGCCGTGATCCATGCTGATCACCGCCCGGTAGCACACGTAGAGCGTGCTGTCGCGCTCCCGATACTCGACCCAGTAGGGAAGGCCGGGCTGCCTCTGCCAGGCCGGCGCCGGTCCCTTTCGCATCTCGACCCATCCGGTCCGGTCGATCGCGCCCCGCGGATCGTGGCCTCGCGGCTCGATCCTGCCCGCCGGCTTCACCGTCACGACCTCGCTCTTCGCGTTGCGCTCCACGCGCAGCGGCAGCCGCTCCATGTCCTCGACGAGGCCGAGCCCGTCGAGCACCTCCGGAATGATCAGGCGATCCGGCGCCCATGCGCTGATCCACCACTCGTTCTCGGATGGGAGCGTGGTCGCCACGGCGGCCAGCGCCTGCTCGACCTTCGCCTTGCCGATGCCGGTGACGCGCGTGCCCACGTAGCGCGCGTAGGCCTTCTCGGCGGCGACGACGTACACGCCATCCTCGAAGCTGCGCAGCTGGATCGGGTAATAGCGCACACCGAGCGCGCGGTCGAACATGGGGTTGATCGACGTGTGGCCATCGCGCGGCAAGGCCACCAGCTTCATCATCTCCACCATCGCCTGGTTCCTGCGCATGGCCGGCAGACGCTGGTCCAGGGACGCGACCGCGGAATCCCAGGAGGCACGGCTCATCCGATAGAACAGGTCGGGATGGATCTGCGGCATCTCCCGCGCCAAGACCTGTAAGTCTTCGCGCCAGGCCAGGCCTTCGGGCAAATCTGCCGATGCGGTGGAAAACAAGAAGGCGGTGAACAGCACCATCGGGAAGCAGGGAATGCGCATGGCCGTGGGTCCTCGGGGTTGAGTCTGCGGGCAGCCTAGCGCCGGCGTCCCGAGCGCGTCTTGAACGGATGTAGCGCCCCCCGCAAAGCCCCCGGGGTCGTGCCGAACGCCGCCCGCACCGCACGCGTCATGTGACTCTGATCCGAGAAACCGGCGATCGTCGCCACGTCAGCCAGCGGCTCGCGGCCGCGAATCAAGAGGCCCCGGGCGCGCTCGAGCCGGACTCGATGCGCGTACTCCGAGACGCTGAGGCCGTAGTGGTCCCGGAACATGCGCGCCAGGTGAACGCGATGGACGCCCACCTCGGCGGCGATGGCCGAGACCGAAAGGGGGGTGTCGGCGTCGTTCACCAGCTCCGGAACCCGGCCGAGCCACGCCGGCGCCGCTCCAGAGCGGCCCTCGATGCGCCGCACCACCTGGGCCAGCAGCTCGGTGGCCAGCGTGTCCAGGCGAAGGGAGGTGGAGCAGCCATCGCGAAGCGCCGCGCCCAGGCGCGACACCAGCGAAGCGACCCGCGGGTCGGCTCCGAGGAATCGAACCTCCGAGAGTCGCGGCAGGTCGAGATTCTCGGGCTCGAGCACCAGACACAGAGCGCCGTCCGGACCGAAGTCGATGTCGTGCCGCGCGCCATTCGAGATGCGCACCGCACCCGCATCCATCCGTTTCCATCCGCGGCCGTCGCGCTCCGAGAAGGAGCCGTGGACGACGGCGCACAGGTGGAGCCCCTCGTGCTCGTGATGCCGAAATCGATGATGGGCAGGAATCCGGGAGACCTGGGCGGCAGGCACGGAGGATAGGACGCCCGGAACGGCGGAAAGGTTGCCCGCCTCCTTCGACCGCGGCATATCGGGGGCGGAGCGCGTGGCATGGCTCCTGCGATTGCCTGGGCAGTCGTCCGGATGCCCCCTTGCCGAGCCACGGCAAAACGCCATTGGGCGCGGCAGGACGGGGCTTTTCGACCCAGGAGGTGCGGGATGAACCGCAAGTTCCTGGTCGCGCTCTCGGTTCTGGCGCTCTCCGCCAGCCTCGCCGAGGCTCGGCCTCAACCTCGGCTTCCGTCGCCGGTCCGCGGCCTGCGTTACCGGCCGGGCGAATTGCTCGTCATGCCGGCGGACTTCTCGAGATTTCAGCGGCGCAGCGACGGCTCTTTTTCGACGTCCGACGCGCGGCTTCAAGCGGCTCTCGCCCGTCACGGATTGACGCGGTTTCGCCTTTCAGGCTCGAGGGCGATGACCCTGCGCAGCGATCTTCCCGGTTTCGACCCGGTCGCCGCCGCGGCCGACCTGCGCCGCACCGGCGCCTTCCGCGCGGTCGCCCCCAACCTCAGGCTCGACCTCTACGAGACGGTGCCCAACGATCCGTACCTGATCTTCCAGTGGCAGATCCGCTCGACGCCCGAGAACACCGATGTGCAGGTCACCGATGCCTGGGACGTGTGGAAGGGCGACACCTCGACGGTGATCGCGATCATGGACAACGGGCTCGACGTGTCGCATCCCGATCTCGCGAGTCAGGTGTGGATCAACCGCGCCGAGATCCCGGGCAACGGACTGGACGACGACGGCAACGGCTACATCGACGACGTCAAAGGCTGGGACTTCGGCAATGACGACAACGACCCCAGCTCCGAACCGGTCATCGACGCGAGCGGCCTCGATGTCGGTTTCCACGGGACTTTCGTCGCCGGCGTCGCCGCGGCGTCCACCCACAACGGCCTCGGTATCGCGGGCGCTGCCTGGAAGTGCCGATTCATGGCGCTCAAGGTGGGTGACTCGAACGGCGCCATCATGCTCGAATCCGTGGTCGAGGCATTCGACTACATGGTGGGCAAGGGAGCCGCCGTGCTCAACATGAGCTTCGGGACCTCCGACACGACCGCGCGGGAGTTCCTCCAGGCGGCGGTCGACGACGCCGATGCGGCCAACATCCTGTGCGTGGCGGGGGCGGGTAACGACGGTGCCAGCGTGAAGACGTGGCCCGCGGCCTGCGATGGCGTGATCAGCGTGGGCGCCACCGCGGAGAACAACACCCGAGCTTCGTTCTCGAACCATGGGCCCTGGGTGGACGTGGCCGCGCCCGGCAGCCTCATCTGGTCCTCGATCTGCCAGAACTACGTGCTCGACGATCTGAGCTACATCCTCTACGTGTTCCTCTTCGGCTACGACGGCGCAAACCCCTACATGTACGCGGACGGCACCTCGTTCGCCAGCCCGCTGGTCGCCGGCGTTTGCGGGCTGATCCGCTCCAAGATGCCCGCGCTCACGCCGGCGCAGGTCGCCGCGCACGTGGTGGCGACCGGTGACGTGATCCCCTACGACCAGCCGATCGGACCTCGCGTGAACGCCCACCGAGCGCTCACGCAGCTGGCGGTCGGAGTCGAGCCGCAGCCGGCGGCAGGACTGCAGCTCGAAGACGCCTGGCCGAACCCGTTCACGTCGGCCACGACCATGGCCTTCACGCTGTCGCGAGCGGCGCCGGTGCGGCTCGCCATCCACGATCCGACGGGCCGCCGCGTCCGCCTGCTGGTGAACGCGACACTGCCTTCCGGCCGACACGCGATCCGCTGGGACGGCCTGGACGGCGGCGGGCGCTCGCTGCCTTCCGGCGTCTACTTCGTCACGCTCGAGAGCGCCGACTTCCGGGGAGCACGGAAGCTCGTGCTGGCGCGGTAGCTTCCGACGGTAGGTCGAGCCACGGCTCGTGCGGGCCGGTATTCAAGTTAACGATCGATCTCCTGGGGCCGATGACAAGGCAGGAGGAACTCGTCATGCTCGCAGGTCTCATCGGCGCCGCCATCGTGGCGCTGGTCATCGTCGGAATCGCGATGCGCCCGAGGAAGGCGCGCTTCGCCTTCGAGGATCGCGTCGACTACATCGTGCTCACGATCCATCATCGGCTGTGGTCCGACGACGATGGGCTCGTGACGATGAGCTACCTGCGCGAAGCCTTGCGGCTGAAGCTGGTGAGCGACTACAAGCGGCTGCTGATCAAGGCCAAGAATCTCACCTTGGCCGACGAGCCGAGCTTCTGGCTCCTGATGGGCGGCCTCGGGCCGCTGCTGCTGAGCGAGACCATGAAGACCGCGATCGTCTGCCCTCCCAGGGGCTCCCTCGCCAAGCGCATCCGTGAGTACCAGCTCGCGGAGTGCTTCGGCTCCGAGAGACAGGCGTTGACCTATCTTCGATCCGATCAGGCTCCCAAGCGCGTCACGCTGGATCGTGCGTGGGTGGAGTCGCTCCTGGTCTCGAGGAAGAAGCCTCCAGCACCGATGATGAAGCGGGCCGCCTGACGCCGGCTCGCGCTCTCTTGCTCTGAGCATCACGCGGTGCGAGTCTCCTCGCGAAAGGACCGCCCCGCGTGGAAGACTCGACCCGGCCGAGAAATCCGACCACCGCCACCACCCGCACCATGGGGTCGCGTCCGCTGCCGCTGCCACGCGGTCGCCATCTGCTCGCTCCGGCGCAGCTCCTCACCAGCCCCGAAACCCAGCTCACTTACCGCGTGGAGCGTCTGCTCGGAGAAGGCGGCTTCGGCCAGGTCTATCTCGCCCAGCGGCAAGGCCGATCGTCGAGAGTGGACGGGACGCTGTGCATCAAGGTGAGCCCGCGGATGGACGGCTGGCTGCGCGAAGCCTATTTCGGACAGCTGCTCGATGGTCACCCGCGCGCCATCCGGGTCTTCGACGTCTTCCCGTGGATGCCCGCGGACGGGGCGGTGCTCTACTGCCTGGCTCTCGAGTACGCCCGGCACGGCGACCTGCGCGCCTACCTGCGCCGCACCGACAAGGGCTGGCCGGAGAAGACGGTGCGCCGCGAGATCGCCGGCATCCTCGCCGTCCTCGGCAAGCTCCACCGCGGGCAGACCCTCCATCGCGACCTCACGCCGCTCAACGTCTTCGTGTGCGAAGGCGGGCGCCTCAAGCTCGGCGATTTCGGAATCGCCCGGCACCAGAGCGACCGTCGAGGCATCACCGTGCGCACCATGAACGCGCTCACCGCGCCGAGCGACATCCTCGACGGCGCGGTGCCCAAGTGGCAGGCGAGGGACGACGTGTACCAGGTCGGCCAGCTTCTCGGCATGCTGGTCAAAGGCGACGCCGATTCGAGGCTCAGGACCAAAGAGGTCCGCGGGCTTCCGTGCAGCGACCATCTGAAAGAGATCATCTACCGCTGCATCGGCGAGCGCCGGAAGCGCTACGAGTCGGCCGACGAGCTGATCGACGCCTTGAACAAGCCCGCCGCTCCGCTCAAGCCGGGCTTGCTGAAGAGCCTCGGGGGCGTGCATCTGGCGTTCACCGGGATCCTCAGTCGCCGCCGCAGCGAAGCCGCGCGCGCCGCTCGCCGGGCGGGCGCGATCGTTCATGGCGCGCCTTCGGCACGGACCACGGTGGTGGTCCGGGGACGGCCGAATGCCTTGCAGGCGGCTGGAAAGGACGGCGGGCGAAAGCTCATGGAGATCAAACGTCTGCGGGAGAAAGGCCACAAGATCACGCTGCTGGACGAAAAGCGCTTCTGGACGCTGGTCGGAAAGCGCTGAACCCAGTTTCAATCGATGACGGCTGGGTCATCCCCCGCGAACTCGCCACGAGTCGCGCAAATTCCTCTATCGCTCGACCGTCCCGAATCGAACAGGTGCAGCGTTGTGCAGCAACCCATGTCGTCGTACCAAGGACTTACAGCGCCGACCTTCCGAAAACCTCCTGGCACGACGGCTGCGATGGGTGATATGGCGGAGGTGATCACGATGACCATGCAGGAAGCACAGGATCGAGCGAGTCGTCTGGGTCTGTCCGCTTGGATTGGCGAAGCGGTCGCGGTGGGCCGTGAATCCAGTGAGATCGTAGAAATCATGTGCATCGGATTCGTTTCCGCAGACCTCCCGATCGCCGAAGGCGAGAGCTGGGAAGAGGCTCTTCAGGCGGCGACCAGGATCATCTTCAGCGCATGAGCTGGAAGCGTTACCGGAAGAACCAGTGCGCCACGCGG